>JAIEHQ010000099.1 GCA_029065825.1 Alistipes sp. | reverse complement strand
CGCTCAGGGGGGGGGTCAAGCCGCTTACCGACAACAGGTTGTCGCCCTTGTTCTCGACTACGACGGTAATGACCTTATCGCCGCCCTCGGCCGTGAAGGAGAGGCTCGCGGGATCGATGGAAACGATCGTCGGAAGGGCCGGAGTCTCGCCGCCCGCATCGAATGCGGCCACGTCGTCCAGGTTGCGCGGCACGAGCTGGCCCGCATTGCTGTTCACGGCTGCCAGACCCGAGATCGAGCCGGTAGCGGCCTTGAAGGGAACGTCGGCGAAGACCATCGGATCGGTTCCGACCTTCTTGCAGAAGACCGTGAACGAGGTGCCTCCGGCCGTGAAGGTGTGCTTCGACAGCGCGCTGCTGTTGGCCCACACACCGGCCTGAGCGATCGAAGCGTCCTCGATCGTGACGGCCATGCCCTGATACTTGGCCAGGTCGGCCGGTGCGATGACCGTCTCCTTGACAACGGCCTGACCGTCGAGCTTCTCGACCGTACACCAGGTAGCGTTCTTGTCGCCCGTCAGCTCATACATACCGTTGTAATTCTGATACTTAGCAAGACCCTTGAGCAGCGTCACGCGCACCTTGTCGCCCCGGGTCAGGTTCAGCTGCGAAGGCTCGACCTGACTGCCGTAGCAGGTAATGCCGTTGCCCGCCTCGGTGGCGTTCTCGGTGGCGAGGATCAGGTTGTTGTAGGAGTAGTTGCCGCCGGCCACGTCGTTCATCACGACGGCCTCGAACCAGTAGTCCTTGTCGGGATCGAGCACGACGGCCGAAGTCATCGGCTCGGTCATCTTGGCATTCAGCTCGGGAATCGTGATGGCCACCGCATCGCCGGGCTCCACGCTGCCGCCCTCGAATACGACCTCCTGGCCGCCGTTACCCTCGACCAGCTGCAGGTCGTCGATCGAGAATACCGAAGCGATGTCGGCCGTGAAGCGGATCGAAAGCTCGCCGAGCGCCTCCTTGAGCGTGAAGTCCGCAGCCAGCTGCACCCACCAGGGAGTCGTCTCGTCGCTGCCGCCGACCTGCTCGTAGGTCAGCTCCTTCCACTCGGTGCCGTTGCCGACCCAGAGGTGGAACGACTCGGGTTTGAAGAGGTTGTCGTAGGTGCCTCCGTTGTTCTTGGAGTGAGCCGCACCGAAGACGATGCGGAAAGAGGTCTTGCCTGCCGGCAAGGTAATGTTCTTGATCGCGAAAGAGGCATTGCTGCCGAAGAAGATCTTGTTCACGCCCGAAGCGCCGTCGTAGCCGCCGCTGCGCATCGACGAGGAGCGGACCGAGGTCTGGGTGTATTCGTATTCTACGGTCGCGATGCCTGAGCCGGTAGCGTTCAGCCACAGATCGGACTGATCGAGGAAAGGCCATTTGTTATCGCTGCCTTTGGCTACCTCCTCCTTGTCGAAATCGTTGCTGTAAATAGCATCGCCGACAGGACCGGGACCCGGATCGGGATTATCTCCCCCCCCCTTGAGATCGATCACCAGACCGCCGTTGCCGGTCATCAGCGTCGGATCGTCCATGCGGAAGTGGCTCGAATCGGTTTTGGTCGCAAAGCGGATGTAAAGGGTGGAAACGGCCTCCTTGAGCGTGAAGTTCGCCGTCGCGTAAACCCAGTAGGGATCGACCTTGTCGCCGTCGTTGATCGTATAGGGCAGCTTCACGAAGCTGACACCGTCGGCACTGAGCGACACCTCGAACTCATCGGTCTTGAAGATGTTGTCGTTGGCATCCTGGTTGTAGTACGAACCGCCGAAGGTAAGCTGCAGGTCGGTCTGGTTCTCCTTGAGCGCGATGTTCTTTACCGTAAAGGTCGCGGGAGCCGCACCGAAGAAGAGCCCGTTCGGACCCGAAGCATCCGGATAAGCACCGGCGTTGCTCTTGCCCGAGGAGCGGATCGAAGTGTTGCTGCCCTCGTAGGCGACCTCGCCGGCACCCTCGCCGGTGGTTGTCCATCCGGTATAGGCCGAAACCAGCGGATAAGGACTCGCGACGGACTCGCTGCCCATCGTCTCCTTGAAGATCAGCGTCGGAGGAACCACCTCGCCCTGAGTGACCGTCACGGTCTGGGTCAGCAGCGGCCCGTAGGAGTTGTACACCTCGAAGGTCACTTTGGCCGAACGGCCCTTGTTGGTCTGGGGAACCGCGACCTCTACGGTCGAAGCGCCCTCGCCGCTCGAAGCGCCCAGGCGCACCCACTCGGCGCCCTCCTCGACCTCGGCGCGCCAGGGACGGTTGGTCTCGACGACGAACACGCCGCCGAACTCATCGACAGACGCACCCTCCATATTGAAAGCAAGCGTTTGGGGCTTGATCTCCAGATACGGAGCACCGATGTCGTCGTTGTCATCGACGCAGCCGGCGAAGGCGGCCAGGACGACCGCCGTCAGCGCGCCGAAGAGCATTTTCCATAAAGTACTCTTTTTCATAAGCAAACTGAATTAATTGAATTGAAACGTTATATGAATTGAAAAACATATCCCGGCCAATATCGCAGGGTAAATATAGTATTTATTTTTATCCCGCACAAAAATAATCTCTCCGGGCGGCGATTCCGCCTCTTTACGCAACAAAAGCGCCAATCCTCACGGGTGGAATAAAAAAGTGCGCAGACCGGATCCGCGCACCCTGTTCCTGCGCCCGCCGCACGCTACCGGATCCGGTCGAGCGAGCGAACGAGCTTCTCGTCGCGCACCACGCCCCGCAGCGCCAGGAAATCGCAAACCAAAGCTGCCAGAGGAAAGACGACCGTGACCTTGACCGTGCTCAGGTAAAGTTCGTAACAGCCGGCGAAAAAGCGGTGGCAGAGATAGCAATAGACTCCCGTCAGCACGCCGACACCCAGCAGAAGCACCAGCTCGGCGACGCAAAAACGGAGCTGCACGAAGCGGCGCTTGTAAAGAAAGACCGTCACGAGGGGAAGCGCCACGGCGGCGGCAAGCAGCACCGTGAGGTAAATGACCGGCTGCACCGTCTCGCCGGCTGCGTCGCGCAGACCGAGCGCCGTGAGCGTAAAAGTGTCCGCGCCGGTGGTGAAGCTGGCCAGCGGCAGCACGAACATGAGTCCTCCGAAGAGCGCCGCAGCGAGCAGATAGAGGGTTTGAATGCGTTGAATCATAATTATCTCAGTTTTTTATCGATTCGATATTCGTTGCGGTTCATCGCGCTCCGGTAGATCAGCTCCCCGAGGAAGCCCGCCAGGAAGAGCTGCACGCCCAGCACGAGGGCCAGCAGCGAGAGGTAGAAAAGCGGCTGATCGGTCACCGGACGCAGCGGCAGGCCGTGCCACTGCTTGTAGAGCTTCGCCGCGATGATCCACACCGTCGAGCAGCCGCCCAGCACGAAGACGAGGGTTCCCAGCCCACCGAAGAAATACATCGGCGAGCGGCCGAAGCGCGACAGGAACGAGACGGTAATCAGATCGAGGTATCCCTTCAGCATCCGCTCGATGCCGAACTTCGAGCAGCCGTACTTGCGGGCGCGGTGCTCGACCACCTTTTCGCCGATGCGGTGGAAACCCGCCTCCTTGGCCAAAATGGGAATATAGCGGTGCATCTCGCCATAGACCTCGATCGCCTTGACCACTTCGGAGCGGTAGGCCTTCAGCCCGCAGTTGAAGTCATGCAGCCGGATGCCCGAAACCAGGCGGGCCGTCCGGTTGAACAGCTTGCTCGGCAGGCGTTTTCCCGCCGGATCGTAGCGCCGCTTCTTCCACCCCGAGACCAGATCGTAGCCCTGTTCGAGGATCATGCGGCGCATGGCGGGAATCTCGTCCGGAGAGTCCTGCAGGTCGGCATCCATCGTAAAGACCACCTCGCCCCGTGCGGCGGCAAAGCCGCAGTAGAGCGCGGCCGACTTGCCGTAGTTGCGCCCGAACCGGATGCCCCGCACCGCAGGATAGCGCTCCGCAAGGGACTCGATCGCCTGCCACGAGCCGTCGCGTGAACCGTCATCG
>JAIEHQ010000098.1 GCA_029065825.1 Alistipes sp. | reverse complement strand
GCATAGGAATTATGAATATCGTAAGAGAACAACGCGAACAGAACGTATCGCTTATCAAGGCGATGGTCGATGAAAAGGATTACGGCGCAGCCGTCGAGAAGTCCCTGCGCGAGTACAGACGCAAGGCCAACATTCCCGGTTTCCGTCCCGGCATGGTGCCGATGGGAATCATCAAGAAGATGTACGGCCGCGGCGTGCTGGCCGAGCAGGCCTACCGCATCGCTTCGGAGTCCGTTTTCGAATACCTGCAGAAGGAGAACATCGACTACGTGGGCGACGTGATCCCCTCCGACGAGCAGGGCGATTTCGACTTCGAGAACGGTACGGAGTTCGAATTCGTCTTCGAGATCGGCGAGGCTCCCGAGGTGAAGCTCTCCCTCTCGGACAAGGACCGCATGACCTACTATGCCATCGCCATCGACAAGCAGATGCACGACAACTACCGCTCGAACTACCTGCGCCGCTACGGCCGTCTGGCCGATACCGACGAGGTGGTGGCCGACGAAGCGCTCAACGTGACGCTCGACAACGGCGATATGAAGATCGAGGATGCCTACGTCGGACTGGTGTCGATGGGCGAGGAGGAGCGCAAGCCCTTCATCGGTCAGAAGGTGGGCTACAAGACTACGGTAAACATCAACGAACTTTACAAGTCGCCCGCACAGCGCGCCGCCATCCTGCAGGTCAAGGAGGCCGAACTGGAGGGAATCAATCCCGAATTTACGCTCGAGATTACCAAGATCCGCAAGTTCGCTGAGCCGGAGCTGAACGAGGAGTTCTTCAAGATGGCTTTCCCCGGCGGCAACGTCAAGACGGTCGAGGAGTTCGAGGCGTTCATCGACGCGGAGATCGGCAAGGAGCTGCGCCGCGAGAGCGACTACCTCTTCACGCTGCAGCTGCGCGACTTCCTGCTGAAGAAGGCCGACCTGCAGATGCCGGTCGAGTTCCTCAAGCGCTGGCTCTACGTCATCAACGAGGGCAAGTTCTCGAAAGAGGAGATCGAGAAGGATTTCGACTCGTTCGTCAAGCTCTTCTCGTGGAACTACCTGCAGAAATACTTCATCAAGCAGGATAACCTGAACGTTACGGCCGAGGAGGCGACCGAAGAGGCCAAGGCGCTGGCTCAGGCCCAGTTCGCACAGTATGGGCTGCCCTCGGCTCCGGACGAGATGCTGGAGAACTACGCCAAGAAGATTCTTGAGGACCGCGAGCAGGGTCAGAAGATCTACGAGAAGCTCTACGAGAAGAAGGTGGTCGAGGACGTGAAGTCGAAGATCACGGTAACCGAGCAGGCCGTATCGACCGAGGAGTTCGCGAAGCTGGCTCAGGAAATCTAAATCGAAACAGGCGGTCGCAGCGGACCGCTCCGATTGGGAACTCTGCGGGTTTGGTCCGGGCGATCTTTCCCTCAGAGTTCTTCGTTTGCGGTCGGCGGCTGCCGCGGCGAGGTGTCCTGCCGGGCGGCTCTGTCCGCCGGACGGGGTTCGGCGGTTGCCGCGGCGGAACGGAACGCCTCATAATATTTACGTTAGTATGTCAGAATTCGAAGAATACGCTCGCCTGCATTGCGGCCTGAGCAGTTTGAAGTTGCACGATTTCCGGTCGCAGTATGCGGCCTACGTCTCCCCGACGATCATCGAGGAGCGGCAGTTGAACGTGGCGACGATGGACGTTTTCTCGCGGCTCATGATGGACCGCATCATCTTCCTCGGTGCGCCGATCTACGACGATGCGGCCAACATCATCCAGGCGCAGCTGCTGTTTCTGGAGTCGGTCGATCCGGAGCGGGACATTCAGATCTACATCAACTCGCCCGGCGGATCGGTCACGGCGGGTCTGGGAATCTACGACACGATGCAGCTCGTGCAGCCCGACGTGGCGACCATCTGCACGGGGCTGGCTGCCTCGATGGGTGCGGTGCTGCTGACGGCCGGTGCCGCAGGCAAGCGTTCGGCGCTGCCCCATGCGCGGGTCATGATCCATCAGCCGCTGGGCGGCGCTCAGGGTCAGGCATCCGACATAGAGATCACGGCACGGCAGATTCTCAAGACCAAGCGGGAGCTGTACGAGATTCTGTCGGCCCATTCGGGAGTGCCGATCGAGACCATCGAGAAGGATGCCGACCGGGACTACTGGCTGTCGGCCGCGGAGGCTAAGGAGTATGGCCTGATCGACGAAGTATTGACCAAACGAGGATAATCGCACCATGACGAAGAATTACGGAGGAGACTCTTTCGAGAACGAGACCGACGCATGCGCCTTCTGCGGGGCACGCCGCAGCGACGGAGCCATTCTGCTCAACTCGTCGCGCAGCGGCTGCAACATTTGCAGCAAGTGCATCGAGAAGGGATACCTGATGCTGGTCGAGAACAACGTGCTGGAGGAGGATGCGGCTCCCGTCAAGGGCAAGCGCAAACGGCCGGCGATGAAATACGAGGATCTGATGAAGCCTCATGAGATCAAGCAGTTCCTCGATCAGTACGTAATCGGTCAGGAGGCTGCCAAACGTTACATGTCGGTGGCGGTTTACAACCACTACAAACGGTTGCTGGCACCGGACTGCAAGGACGACGTGGAGATCGACAAGTCGAATATCGTGCTGGTGGGTTCGACCGGTACGGGCAAGACGCTGCTGGCCCGCACGATCGCCCGCCTGCTCGACGTGCCCTTTACTATCGTCGATGCCACGGTGCTGACCGAGGCCGGCTATGTGGGCGAGGATGTCGAGAGCATCCTTTCGCGGCTGCTGCAGGTGGCCTCCTACGACGTGGAGCAGGCCGAGCGGGGCATCGTCTTCATCGACGAGATCGACAAGATCGCCCGCAAGAGCGACAACCCTTCGCTCACGCGCGACGTGTCGGGCGAGGGGGTGCAGCAGGCGCTCCTGAAGATTCTGGAGGGGACGACCGTCAATGTGCCGCCCCAGGGCGGGCGCAAGCACCCCGAGCAGCAGTTCGTGCAGGTCAATACGCGCAACATTCTGTTCATCTGCGGCGGTGCGTTCGACGGCATCGAGAAGAAGATCGCCCAGCGGATCAACACCCGGGCGATGGGATACGGCCGGGCCTCCGGTGCGGCCAACGAGTCGATCGACCGCAACAACCTGATGCAGTATGTCATGCCGCAGGACCTCAAGTCGTTCGGCCTGATTCCCGAACTGGTGGGGCGTCTTCCGGTGCTGACCTACATGGAGCCGCTCGGACGCGAAGCGCTCCGGGCCATCCTGACCGAACCGAAGAACGCGATCGTGCGGCAGTACGAGCGTCTGTTCGCGATCGACGGGGTGGAGCTTACGTTCCGGCCCGAGGTGCTGGACTACATTGTCGATAAGGCGATCGAGTACAAGCTCGGCGCGCGCGGCCTGCGCTCGATCTGCGAGGCGATCATGATCGACACGATGTTCGACCTGCCGTCGTCGGGGGCGCGCCGTTTCGAGGTCACGCTTCCCTATGCGCGTGAAAAATTCGAGAAGAAGAAATTTTTGGACATGAAGCAGAACGGGTAATGGCGGTTTTGTATTAAATTTGTCTCCCGAAGATTCGTAAAGCATATTAATCATAAAAGTACAGATAATCTTTCCTTATGGCAACAAAATCCGAAATCATGCGTACGGCGGACAATATCCGCATCCTTGCGGCCGCGATGGTCGAGAAAGCCAAATCGGGTCATCCGGGCGGTGCGATGGGCGGTGCGGATTTCATGGCGGTGCTCTACACCGAGTTCCTGCGCTATGATCCCGATCGCATGGATTATCCCTTCCGCGACCGCTTTTTCCTCGATCCGGGCCACATGTCGCCGATGCTCTATGCGACGCTGGCGCTGGCGGGCAACTATTCGGTCGAGGACCTGCGCAACCTGCGGCAGTGGGGCAGCGTGACGCCGGGACATCCCGAGGCGGACGCGATGCGCGGTGTGGAGAACACCTCCGGCCCGCTGGGACAGGGACATGCGATGGCGCTGGGTGCGGCTATCGCCGAGCGCTTCCTCGTCGCCCGTTTCGGGGAGTGGCAGGCGCACAAGACCTACGCCTACATTTCGGACGGAGGTATCGAGGAGGAGGTCTCGCAGGGCGTGGGCCGCATCGCGGGGCATCTGGGCATGAGCAACCTGATCATGTATTACGATGCCAACAACGTGCAGCTCTCGACCAAGGTCGATGAGGTCGATACCGAAAATGTCGCCATGAAATACGAGGCCTGGGGCTGGAACGTGCTCCGGATCGACGGTCACGACGTGGATCAGATCCGCGAGGCGCTGACGGCCGCCAATGCCGAGCAGGAGCGTCCGACGCTCATCATCGGCCGCACGGTAATGGGCAAGGGTGCGGTCGCGGCCGACGGCACGAGTTTCGAGGACAAGGTATCGACGCACGGACAGCCGCTGACGGCGGCCGGAGCCGACTTCGCGGCGACGGTGCGCAATCTGGGCGGCGATCCCGAGAATCCGTTCGCCTTCTTTGCCGAGAGCGAGGCGCTTTTCGCGGCACGCCGCGAGGAGCTGCGGGCCTGGGCCGCCGAGCAGCGCGAGACGGAGGCCGCATGGCGCTCGCAGAACCGCGAACTGGCGCGCAAACTCGACCTCTTCCTTTCGGGAGAGGTGCCCGATATGGACTACAAGACCTTGGAGATCAAAGCTAACGGTGCTACCCGTGCCGCTTCGGCATCGGTGCTCTCGTTCTATGCCGAGCGGGTCGAGAACCTGATCGTCGCTTCGGCCGATCTCTGCAACTCGGACAAGACGGACGGCTACCTGAAGAAGACCAAGGCTTTCGCCAAGGGCGATTTCTCGGGCAAGTTCTTCCAGGCGGGTGTCTCGGAGCTGACGATGGCCTGCGTGATGAACGGCATGGCGCTGCACGGCGGCGTGATCCCGGCCTGCGGCACTTTCTTCGTCTTCTCGGACTACATGAAGCCGGCCGTGCGCCTCTCGGCGCTCATGCGCCTGCATGTGATCTATGTCTGGTCGCACGACTCGTTCCGCGTGGGCGAGGACGGTCCGACGCATCAGCCCATAGAGCACGAGGCGCAGATCCGTCTGATGGAGCACCTGAAAAATCATCAGGGCGAGCGCTCGATGGTCGTGCTGCGTCCGGCCGATGGCGAGGAGACCGTTACCGCATGGAAACTGGCGCTCGAGGAGCGTCGTCCGGTGGCGCTCATTCTCTCGCGTCAGAACATCAACGACCTGCCGGCATTGAGCCGTAGCCGCCGTGAGGAGGCTGCCCAGCTTTCGAAGGGTGCCTACATCGTGGCCGATACCGCCCATCCGGCGGTGGTTATGCTCGCCTCGGGATCGGAGGTGGCGACCCTGATCGAGGGTGCGGAGCTGCTGTCCAAGGAGGGCATTGCGGTGCGCGTGGTTAGTGTCCCGAGCGAGGGGCTCTTCCGCGACCAGCCCCGCTCCTACCAACAGACGGTGCTGCCTCAGGGTGTGGTCCGTTACGGACTGACCTCGGGACTGCCGGTAACGCTGCTCGGCATGGTGGGCGAGAACGGTACGATTCACGGACTGGATCATTTCGGTTATTCGGCCCCCTACAAGGTGCTCGACGAGAAGTTCGGCTACAACGGCCGGACCGTTTGCGAAGAAGTAAAGAAGCTGCTCGGAAAATAGAGCCGCCTGCGAAGTGCGAAACAAGGGTCCGCTTTCCCGTCGGGAAGCGGACCCTTGTTTTTCGGAGCGAGGCCCTGCCGGAGCGGCCTTCATGCAATTTAACATAATATCGAACGGCGGTTTTTCGTTATTTCTCCGAATCGAAACGAAGAAATGACGAAGAAGATGCAGGCAAAGATTTCCAAAACGCTCGAAGAGCTTATCGCCCGGACTCTCGTGGAGTCCTCTGCCGCCCAGGTCGCCCACTCGCTCAAGGACCGTCTGGTGCTCGGTATATTGCGGACGGAGGGGACGGCGGCTTGTCGTATTCTCTCCTCGCTGTTGCAGGACTGGGAGCTGGTGCAGGTCCGGCGGCGGATCGAAGAGCAGATGGCTCCTCCGGAGGATTCCGCCGTCTGTTCGCCCGAAGAGTATTTTACCCGATATACCGCACAGCTGCGGGAGCTTTTCGCCGATGCGCGCGACATATCGACCGCCCATGCGTTGTTACATGTGCTGACCGAT
Organism: Alistipes sp.; assembly: GCA_029065825.1. GTDB lineage: Bacteria > Bacteroidota > Bacteroidia > Bacteroidales > Rikenellaceae > Alistipes. The sequence goes on along the minus strand of JAIEHQ010000098.1, from coordinate 8,883 downwards.
CCCCGCACGGCGACGGTGCGGGTGCTCGCTCTCTACGGGATCGATTTCGCGACCGTGATGGCCCGGATGCGGGAGCTGGGCGACCGGGACGAGGAGCCGGAGCTGCGTCTGGTCGGCGGGGAGCCGGGCGGGATGGAGCACGGCGCGGGGCTGCTCGAAGGATTCGGCACCGACCTGACCCGGGAGGCGCTCCGGGGGCGGATAGATCCGGTCGTAGGGCGCGAGAGGGAGACCGAGCGGCTCGTGCGGATCCTTGCCCGGCGCAGGAAGAACAATCCGCTGCTCATCGGCGAGGCGGGGGTGGGCAAGAGCGCCGTGGTCGAAGGACTGGCGCTGCGGATGGCTGCGGGCGAGGTGCCCGAGGCGCTGCGAGGGAAGCGGCTCTTTTCGCTCGACATGGCTTCGCTGGTGGCCGGCACCAAATTCCGGGGCGAATTCGAGGAGCGGATGCGGCAGCTGCTGGAGGAGTTGCGCCGCAGGGGAGATACGATCCTCTTCATCGATGAGATCCACACCATTGCGGGGACAGGAGCGACGCAGGGAAGCCTCGATGCGGCCAATATCCTCAAGCCGGCCCTGGCCCGTGGCGAGTTGCAACTGATCGGTGCCACCACGTGCGACGAGTACCGTGCGGGCATCGAAAAGGATCCGGCGCTCGAACGGAGGTTTCAGCCCCTGTCCGTCGAGGCTCCCTCGGCAGAGCAGACGCTGGAGATTCTCCGTCGGCTGGCTCCCTGCTACCAGCGGCATCACGGGGTCCGCTATACGGACGAGGCGCTGCGGGCGTGCGTCGCGCTGACGGGACGCTACCTTCCGGAGCGCAACTTTCCCGACAAGGCGATCGACGCGATGGACGAAGCCGGGGCATCCGTCCGGATGGCGGGGTGCGGACTGCCCGACCGAACACCGCAAGGGGCGGCACCCGATGGCGGCAGCGCTGCGGTCTGTGGCGCAGCGGAGGAAGAGGGGCCTTGCGCGGTGCGTCGCGAAGATATAGAGCGGGTCGTGACCTCGATGAGCGGGGTGCCTCTGCAACGTCTCTCGGAGGCCGAGAGCGAACGGCTGCGCGGGCTGGTCGGGTACCTGAGCGGCCGGGTCGTGGGGCAGGAGCAGGCGGTCGAGCGGATCGCCCGGGCGATCCGGCGTTCGCGTGCGGGGCTTCGGGAGGAGACCCGTCCGATCGGTGTGTTCCTGCTGGTCGGTCCGACGGGAGTGGGCAAGACCCTGTTGGCCAAGGAGCTTTCCAGCTGGCTTTTCGAGGGCGAGCGGGGATTGATCCGACTCGACATGAGCGAATATGCCGAGAAACACAACGTGGCGAGGCTGATCGGCTCGCCCCCGGGGTATGTCGGCTACGGCGAGGGGGGCCAGCTGACCGAGGCGGTGCGCCGCAAGCCCTATTCGGTGGTGCTGCTCGACGAGATCGAGAAGGCCCATCCCGAGGTGTTCGACACCCTGTTGCAGCTCTTCGACGACGGGCACCTGACTGACGGCGGAGGACGGCGGGTCGATTTCCGTAATACGTTGATCGTGATGACCTCGAACGTCGGGTCGCAGGCTGCGGCATTGCGGCGTGTGCAGGTGGGCTACGGCACCCGCTCGAAGTCGGAGGCCGTGCGGGCGGCATCGGAGGCGGAGTACCGCCGTGCGCTCGAAGAGACTTTCCGGCCCGAATTTCTCAACAGGATTGACGACGTGGTGCTGTTCCGTGCGCTCGAACTGAGCGATGCGGAGCGGATCGTGGAGCTGGAACTGGAGGGGCTGCGCCGCCGGACGGACCGGTTGGGTTATCGGCTCGAAGTGACCGACCGGGCGCGCCGGAAGCTGGCGCTGCTCGGATACGAACGCAGCTGCGGCGCTCGTGCGCTGAAGCGTACGCTGCTCGACCGGGTGGAGGATCCGCTCTCGGAACTGATAATCGACGGCGGATTGCCCGACGGCGGCCGTGTGGTGGTCGATGCCGACCGCGAGGAGGTAACGCTGCGGGTGGCGTGAGGTGCGGGGAGGGGCGAAAACACCCCGCCTGCATGGGATATGACGAAAAAGGCATCGGATTTCCGATGCCTTTTTTGTTGGTTGCCCTCCTGTGCGTTACTCCTGCGGCTGGCGCAGGTCGAGCAGCAGCTCGTCGAGCTGAGCCTGGTCGATGTAGCCCGGCGCATCGAGCATCACGTCGCGGCCGTTGTTGTTCTTCGGGAAGGCGATGTAGTCGCGGATCGACTCCGAACCGCCGAAGAGCGAGCAGAGGCGGTCGAAACCGAAGGCGAGGCCTCCGTGGGGCGGCGCGCCGTATTTGAAGGCATTGATCAGGAAGCCGAATCGTTCCTGCGCCTGTTCGGGCGTGAAGCCCAGCAGCTCGAACATTTTGGCCTGCAGCTTCGAGTCGTGGATACGGATCGAGCCGCCGCCGATCTCGGTGCCGTTGCAGACGAAGTCGTAAGCGTTGGCGCGCACGCGGCCCGGGTCGCTGTCGAGGTACTGCACGTCCTCGGCCTTGGGCGAGGTAAAGGGGTGGTGCATCGCATAGTAGCGCTGCGTCTCGTCGTCCCACTCGAAGAGCGGGAAGTCGATGATCCACAGGGGGGCGAACTTCTTCGGATCGCGCAGCCCCAGCTGCTGGCCCACCTCGAGGCGCAGGGCGCAGAGCTGCGTGAGGGTCTTGAACTTCTTGCCGCAGAGGATCAGCACCAGGTCGCCTGCCTTCGCGCCGCAGCGCTCGGCCATCGCCTGCACCTGGTCGGGGGTGTAGAACTTATCGACCGAGGATTTGACGCCTCCCTCCTCGACGCGGATCCAGACCAGTCCCTTGGCGCCGATCTGCTGGCGCTTGACGAACTCGGTCAGCGCGTCGATCTGCTTGCGGGTGTAGCCGGCGCAGCCCGTCGCTGCGAATCCGGTAACGTATTCGGCATCGTCGAAGACCGGGAAGCCGTGTCCCTTGGCCAGCTCCGTGAGGTCGGCGAACTCCATGCCGAAGCGCAGGTCGGGCTTGTCCGAGCCGTACTTCTCCATCGCTTCGATCCAGGGCATGCGGCGCAGCGGCTCGTTCAGCTCGATGCCCATGACCTCGCGGAACATGTGCTTGGCCCAGCGCTCGAAGATGCCCAGCACGTCCTCCTGCTCGACGAACGACATTTCGCAGTCGATCTGCGTGAACTCGGGCTGGCGGTCGGCGCGCAGGTCCTCGTCGCGGAAGCAGCGCACGATCTGGAAATAGCGGTCGTAGCCTGCGACCATCAGCAGCTGCTTGAGGGTCTGAGGCGACTGCGGGAGCGCATAGAACTGGTTGGGGTTCATGCGGCTCGGAACGACGAAGTCGCGGGCACCCTCGGGGGTCGAATTGACCAGGTAGGGGGTCTCGATCTCGAGGAATCCCTCCGAGTCGAGGAAGCGGCGGATCTCCTGGGCCATCTTGTGGCGCAGGATCATGTTGCGCTGCAGAGGCGGGCGGCGCAGGTCCAGATAGCGGTACTTCATGCGCAGGTCGTCGCCGCCGTCCGAGTTCTCCTCGATCGTGAAAGGCGGGACCTCCGCTTCGTGAAGGACGGTCAGCCGCCCGGCGATTACCTCGATGTCGCCGGTGGCCATCTTCGGGTTCTTGGCCGAGCGCTCGACCACCCGGCCCTCGACCTGGATGACGTATTCGCGGCCGAGGGTTTCGGCAGCGGCCTTCACTTCGGCCGGCGAGTGCTCCTCGACGACGATCTGCGTGATGCCGTAACGGTCCCTCAGATCGATGAAGGTCATCGCGCCGAGGTTGCGGATCTTCTGCACCCAGCCGGCCAGCGTGACCGTCTGCTGTGCGTTCGCGGCCCGAAGCTGACCGCAGGTATGGGTTCTGTACATGGCTTGTATGTTTTGCTTTTAATTCGTATCTTGCAACCCACAAAGATAGGAAAAATTATGGAACAACGGACCATCGACGAACAATTCATGCGCCGTGCGCTTGACGAGGCGCGGCGGGCGCTGGAGCGGCGCGAGGTGCCGATCGGGGCCGTCGTCGTGGCGGACGGGAGGATCGTGGGCCGGGGGCACAATCTGGTCGAGACGCTCGGCGACGCGACGGCGCATGCCGAGATGCAGGCGCTCACGGCGGCCGCGTCGGGCATCGGCGGGAAGTACCTGGCGCAGTGTACGCTCTACGTGACGGTCGAACCCTGCGTCATGTGCGCCGGAGCCATCGCCTGGAGTCAGGTGGGGCGCGTGGTGTGGGGGGCCGACGACCCGAAGCGCGGCTACCGCCGCTATTCGGAGCAGATCTTTCTGCCGAAGGTGGTCGTGGAGCGGGGTGTGCTGGCCGAGGAGTGCGAGACGCTGATGACTTCGTTTTTCGAATCGCTCCGCAGGTAGCCGCATATTGATTTTCCGGAAAAAACCGTTATTTTTGCAAACCTCCTTCCGAGAGGAGGGGAAGATGGAGCTGGAATCCTTAAAAATTAAATAAAACGACCTATGAAAAAACTTATCGTTACGGCGCTCGCGCTGTTCGCCGTCTGCTCGCTCTCGGCACAGAACTCATTGACCGAGGTGTATAATGCGGCCATCGCAGCCAATAATTCGAAGAACTATGCGGAAGCGCTGCGCCAGTTCGAGCAGGTAATCGAACTGGGAGCCGAGTCGGAGGATCCCGAGGAGCTCTCCTGGGTTGCTACGGCGAAGAAGCGGGTGCCCGTCTGCTATTTCATGCTCGGCGGCGGTGCCGCTCAGAAGGGCGACTTCTCCGCTGCGGTGGACAACTTCTCCAAGTCGGCATCGCTGGCATCCCTCTACGGCGACCTGCAGCAGGAGCGCAAGTCGAAGATGTGGGAGGCTACCATCTACAAGAAGTGGGGCGAGAAGCCTTTCAACGAGAAGAGTTATGCCGAGGCGGGCGAGATCTTCGCCAAAGGCTATGCTGCCGATCCCAAGAATATGGAGATGGCCAACCTGCTGGCGATCTGCTACTGCGAGACGGGCGACTTCCAGAAGGGTATGACGATCTTCAACGAGGTGGCCGCACAGAAGAACCCCAAGTTCGCGGAGCAGGCGGCCGAAGCCAAAGAGAAGATCGCCATGTACACCAACAACCGCATCGCGACGATGCAGGGTGCGGGCGATTTCGACGGAATCGTCGCTTTCGCCGATGAGCTGCTCGCGGTCAATCCGGCCGATGCACTGGCTCAGAAGATCCGGATCCAGGCGCTCTTCTCCAAGAAGGATTACGCCGCTGTGATCGCTTCGGCGGCGGAAGCGGCCGAGGCGCAGGAGGAGGCCGCCGACCGCAGCGATGTCTATTACATTCTGGGTGCCGCCTACAACGCCCGCACGATGACCGCCGAGGCGATCGAGGCGCTGGGCAAGGTAACCGACGGTGCGAATGTCGAGGCGGCGAAGAAGACCATTGCGCAGCTCGCGGCCAATGCCAAATAAGCGGCGGAGTATCCTATCCGCAAGATTGCAGGGCGGACGGCTCCTCGAGGGGGCCGTCCGCTCCGTTTTTCCGGGAGGGAGGCGTTCCGTTTTCGTGCGGCAGCGGCCGGTTTCCGGGGGGCGGCGCTTCGCTGTGCTGTCCGGGTGGTTTCCGGCCGCTGCCGCAGGAGCGGATAGAGAGGTTTCCGGTAAAAAATCGGCCGTTTCGTTGGAGGTCTTCGATATTATCCTTACTTTTGTCATCCCGCTCCGGAAAGCGGGATGATGTGGAAAGATTTGACTGATTGCAAACCACAATAAAAAATCGCTAAAACAGCTTTTTTATTCCAAACAGCCAATTTTTCCCCGTTTTATACGTTTAACACTTAAAACCTTAAATGTAAAATGGGATTTTTGTTTACGTCGGAGTCGGTCTCGGAAGGCCATCCCGACAAAGTCTCGGACCAGATTTCCGATGCCATTCTCGATGAGTTCCTGCGCCGCGACCCGGAGGCGAAGGTGGCGTGCGAGACCCTCTGCACGACCGGCCTGGTCGTCGTGGCGGGCGAGGTGCGGTCGAATGCCTACGTCGATGTGCAGGGGACTGCACGGCGCGTGATCAACCGCATCGGCTACACCAAGAGCGAGTATCAGTTCGACGGCAATTCGTGCGGCGTGCTCTCGGCTATCCACGAGCAGTCGGCCGATATCAATCAGGGTGTCGTCCGCGAGGCGGAGGAGGCGCAGGGTGCCGGCGACCAGGGCATCATGTTCGGTTATGCCTGCAACGAGACGCGCGAGTACATGCCCGCGACGCTCATCCTCTCGCACGTGATCCTCAAGGAGCTGGCCGTTATCCGCCGCGAGGGGGAGGCGATGACCTATCTGCGCCCCGATGCCAAGTCGCAGGTAACGATCGAATACGACGAGCAGACGCATCGCCCCCTGCGCGTGCACACCATCGTGGTCTCCACGCAGCACGACGAGTTCATCGCCGCCGCCGGGGGAGTGGACGAGAAGCAGGCCGAGCGGCAGATGCAGGAGCGCATTCGCGAGGATGTCCGCACGATCCTCATTCCGCGCGTGAAGGCGCGTCTGGAGCGTGCGCACGACAAGCTGGCCGAGTTGATCGGCGACGACTATATCCTGCACGTCAATCCGACGGGCAAGTTCGTCATCGGAGGCCCCCACGGCGACACGGGACTTACCGGCCGCAAGATCATCGTCGATACCTACGGCGGCCGGGGTGCGCACGGCGGCGGTGCCTTCTCGGGCAAGGACTCCTCGAAGGTCGATCGTTCGGCCGCCTATGCGGCCCGGCATATCGCCAAGAACATGGCTGCGGCCGGTATTGCGGACGAGGTGCTGGTGGAGTTGAGCTACGCCATCGGCATTGCGGAGCCGATCTCCGTCTATGTGGAGTGCGGCGCGGGACGCAATCCGAAGCTGGCAGGGATGACCGACGGCGAGATCGCCCGGCGCATCGCCCGGCTCTTCGACCTGCGTCCGGCGGCCATCGTCCGCAAGTTCGGCCTGAAGAATCCGATTTTCGAGGCGACGGCCTCCTACGGACATTTCGGAAACCGTCCCTTTACCCGCGTGGAGAAGGTGTGGGAGAACGGCCGAGAGGTCGAGCGTGAGATCGAGTTCTTCGGCTGGGAGCGGCTCGATGCGGTGGATGCCATCCGTCGCGAGTTCGCACTCGAATAACGATGGCGGGACCCTCTTCCCGAGTGGTCCGCCCCATTCAAACGGATCCCGGACGACAGCGCTGTCGTCCGGGATTTTCTTTTTCCGCCCGCGGGCGGTGGGGGAACGGTGTCGATTGTGGCCGGATGAAGATGTCTGTGCGTGCATCTCCTGTCGTGCGGCGGACGGATGGCGGGGGCTGTTGCCGTCCCGCTGCTGTTCTGTTGCTGTTGTGCTGCCGTTCGCAGCGCGGGCGTTACCAGACGATCGGCTCCTTGCCTATGCTGCGCAGGTACTCGTTGGCGCGCGAGAAGTGTTTGCTGCCGAAGAATCCTCGGTAAACGGAGAGCGGCGAGGGGTGGACGGCCTTGAGGATGCAGTTGCGCTGCGGATCGGCGATGGCCCCCTTGCGCTGGGCGTAGTTGCCCCACAGCATATAGACGATCCCCTGCTTGCGCTGGGCGATGGCCCGTACGACGGCATCGGTGAAGGTCTCCCAGCCATGACCGGCGTGGGAGGCGGCTTCATGAGCCCGGACCGTCAGTACGGCGTTGAGCAGCAGTACGCCCTGCTCGGCCCAGCGGTCGAGATTGCCGCTCGTCGGGACGGGTGCGCCCGTATCGTCGGCGACCTCCTGGAAAATGTTCTGCAGCGAGGGCGGAAAGGGCACGCCGTCGGCGACCGAGAAGCAGAGTCCGTTGGCCTGGCCCTCGCCGTGGTAGGGGTCCTGGCCGATGATGACTACGCGCAACTTGTCGAACGGACACTTGTCGAATGCCCGGAATATGTTGCTGCCGCGCGGGTAGATGCGGCGTGTGGCGTACTCCTGACGGACGAACTCGGTCAGTTGGGCGAAGTAGGGTTTTTCGAACTCCTCGGCAAGAAGCTCCTTCCAGTCCTGGGCGATTTTTACCTCCATATTTTCTGCGATTGACTTTGCTAAAGTACATAAAAATATCGAATCGGTGGCGGATTTTGCGGATCGGCACGCAGAAATCGCTATATTTGCCGTCAGATTTGGTTTCCGACTCCCTGTTGCGGGGAGCGGAATGAAAAGGGAATCGGGTGGAAATCCCGGACAGTCCCGCTGCTGTGAAGCTCCGCGACGTTCCGAACATCTTAGCCACTGGCCCCGTACGGAGGGGTCGGGAAGGCTTCGGAACAGGAGTGAGTCAGAAGACCTGCCAAGTCGATTCGATATGGAACATACTCGTGGGATTAGGTGTTTCGTTTCGGTTGGATAGCATTTTTGTGAAACAGGTGGATTCCGTCCGCTCCTTGTTGGTAAGGGGCCGGCGTTCCGGAATCGGTGTGCGGGGCGTTGCAGCCTTTCGCGGCCGAACGGATGCCGGTATTTCCGGTGCGCAGGCAGCTGCCGCGGGAACCGGGGCGCTGGGCGCTCCCGGTCGGGAGTGATGGCGGCGTTTCTTCGCTCCGTTTGCTGGAGGGAGTGTGCCGGTGCGGATCCGCCGCAAAAAACGACATTATGAATCTTGTGTTGTATGGATTCTCCGAGGCGCAGGTGGCCCGGCTCGTCGCGCGTTACGGATTCGCGGTGTGCCGTTCGTTCGAGGAGTTCGGCGCGGAGCGGTGTCTGCTGGCATCGCCCCGACTCGGTTCGGAACGGCTGCGGTGCGATTTCTTCAAACGGATGATCGACAACGACGCGCGGATCGATGCGGTGGTCGTTCTTCAGGACGACTCGTTCGGTGTGCTCCGCTACGGCTCCCAGCCCGGGAAGTTCTTCTCTGTCGGCTGCGATGCGGAGGAGGAGCAGCTCGAATGGGAGCTGGACCGTATCGTGTG
>JAIEHQ010000097.1:9416-15220 GCA_029065825.1 Alistipes sp. | reverse complement strand
CACCCCTGCAGCGGCTCGCCCTCACGGCCGACCGCGTGCGCCGGGCCGTCGTTCCGGATCCCGAAACGGTCACGTGGCAGATCGACCGCAACGTGAACATTACCAACGTCTGCATCTCGGGCTGCCGCTTCTGCAACTTCCACTGCAAACCCCACCAGAACGAGAGGGCCTTCATCACCACCCTCGAGGAGTACCGCGAGAAGATCGACGGCATGCTGGCGCTGGGCGGCGACCAGCTGCTGCTGCAGGGAGGACTCCACCCCAAACTGGGCATCGACTTCTACGAGGAGCTCTTCTCCTCGCTCAAGCGGCTCTACCCCCAGGTGCGGCTGCATGCGCTCGGCGCTCCCGAGGTGGCCCACATAGCCCGCATCAGCGGACTCTCGACAGCCGATACGCTCCGGCGGCTGACGGCCGCCGGACTCGACTCGCTGCCCGGCGCGGGGGCCGAGATCCTCGACCCCGAGGTCCGGCGGCGCATCTCGCCCGCCAAGCCCTCCGTGCAGGAGTGGATCGACGTGATGCACGAGGCCCACTGCCAGAACCTGCCCACCTCCGCGACGATGATGTACGGCCATGTCGAAACGCCCCGCCAGCGGGTCGAACACCTGCTGCGCATCCGCGACCTTCAGGACCGCTGCCCCGAGGGGCACTACGGCTTCCTGGCCTTCATCCCCTGGATCTTCCGCTCGTCGGGCACGGAGCTGGAGCGCCAGGGGGTAAACACCGTATTCTCGCCGCTCGAATACATCCGCATCATCGCCGTCAGCCGGCTGGTGCTCGACAACATACGCAACATCCAGGCTTCGTGGCTGACCGTCGGCAAGGAGACGGCCCAGGTGGCGCTCCACAGCGGCGCGAACGACATGGGGTCGATCATGATCGAAGAGAACGTCGTCTCGTCGGCCGGCGCACGCAACCGATTCGACGCGGCAGGCATCCAGCAGGCCATCCGCGAGGCGGGCTTCACGCCCCGCCTGCGCGACCAGCTCTACCGCCTGCGCGAGATGCCCTCCGTCCACACCCCCGCCGACCGATGATGCCGACACTCAGACTCCGCCTTTTCAGCCGGTGGCTGCGGCCGCTTTTTGCCGCCGTGCTTCTCGGCACGGCAGGGTGCATTGCGGAGGAGCCGGAGGATTTCGAGGCGACCGCGCTCGTCCGCACCGGCAATACGGCACCCGACTTCACGGTCGAGCTGCTCGACGGCGGCACGGCCACCCTCTCCGCACTGCGGGGAGAGGTGGTGCTGCTTACCTTCTTCTCGACCTGGTGTCCCACCTGCCGGGAGCAGATGGCGCTCATGCAGCAGCGAGTCGTCGATCGGTTCGCCGGCCGGCCCTTCCGCTTCCTTCCCGTCTCCCGCGCCGAGGAGCGCGAGGCGGTCGCTGCTTTCTGCCGCGAGACGGGCATCGCCTTCCCGGTGGGACTCGACCCCGACGGCACGGTTTACGGACTGTACGCCACCCGCTACGTGCCCCGCAACCTGATCATCGACCCCGCAGGCAGGGTGCTGCTCGCGGCGGGCGAGTTCACGGGGGAAGAGAGCGTCGCGCAGCTTGCCCGGCGGATCGCAGGGGCACTCGACGGAATGCAATGACGCACTCCCGCCGACGACAAATCGGGGCCGGACTTTTCGAAAAGTCCGGCCCCGATTGCCAATACAGAGGAGTCAGGAAGGCCAGCCGCCTCGCACGGCACGGAGGCATCCGCTACTCTCCGGCCTCGGAAAACTCCTCCCCATGCGCGACCGCATAGCGGTAATCCTCCTCCGAAAAGGTATAGGTAAACATGTAGAGCACATCGCAGTCCCCATAGATTGCCTCCGCCCATCCCGGGGAGTTCTTGTCACAGAAGCGCAACGGAAGCGGCAAATTATCGCCGATCGCCAGACGATAGCGGCCGTCGAACCAGACGAACCGCTTGTCGAACGAATCCTCCCCGCCGAAAAAGTCGTTGCCCGACGCATTGCCCTGCTCCAGGAAAAAGGATTCATGCGGCTGCAGCACCAGCGAATCGGGCAGCTGCACGCACGACGGACGATGCACGATCGAGATGACATGATCGGTATCGTTTGCCAACTCATATGACTCATAATAGCTGCCCCCATCAGCGTGGTTACAACCGGTCATCGCCATAGCGGCATAAGCAAGGGCGACGAATAAGCAGAATTTATTTTTCATAGAATTTAAAATAAAACTCCGGCTGCGGGCGCGACTCTTTTCGAGAAGGCACGCCCGCAGCCGGAAAACGATCGCTCGCCCGCGAATTACATCAGGCGGGTTACCAGGAAGGTAATGGCGACGGTCAGAATACCGTACAGCTCAGGGAAAGCGGCCAGAATCAGGGTCTTCGTACCCACGTCGTGGCCGTTGCCGACAGCGGCGATACCGTTGGCGCAGAGCTGGCCCTGACGATACGACGAGAAGAAATTGACCAGACCGACCAGAATACCCAGACCGAAGATGGCCGAAGCCTGAAGCAGCGTAACCGACTCGGTCAGGTAGTTCATCACGAGGAACAGCGAGGCGAAGCCGTAGAGGCCCTGCGATGCAGGAAGACCCGAGAGGATGACATAGTTACCGAAGCCGTTCGGATTCTTCTTCATCGCGCCGACGGCAGCCTTGCCGGAGATGGTCGTGCCGTAGCAGCTGCCCACACCTGCCAGAGTAAACATGATGGCCATACCGAGATAGCCCAACGTAATAGGTTCCATAAATCGAAATTGTTTTTAGTTGTTAATATTGATTGTTTTTCGTTTAATCGTTTTTCAGCGGGTCGAAAATCCGGGTCGAAGCCTCGAAGCCCGCATTCTTGTAGAACTCCACGAAGGTCAGACGCAGCGGATGCACGAACGACGAGAGCACGCACATGAAGAGGTTGATGCCGTGACCCAGCAGCAGGATCAGCAGCATGACCAGCTGCTTGACGACCGGAATATCGGGACTCATACCGACGGCCAGCTGGTTGAATACCATCGCCAGGATACCGCCCGAAAGACCGATGGCGAACAGACGTATGTACGACAGCAGGTCGCCCACCAGTCCCGAGACGTTGTTGTAGGTGTTCCACAGACCGAGTCCCAGATTGACCAGCGGATTCTTGCCGGGCGAGTTGAAGAAGAACATCAGCACCAGCCCGATGCCCAGCACCGCGAGGTAGGCGGGCGAGTGGAACGTGAATCCGACGCTCTCGGGCAGCAGCCCCGCAGCGGCCGACGACACGAGCACCAGGATCCATCCGATGAGCGCGAGGGCATAGCGGAATCCGAAGCTGCGCGCCGTGACGTAGGCGTTGATGACCATCGCGAAGAGCACCTGCACGGCACCCATGCCGATCGACAGCGGGAAGAGGATCTCGGGCGTGAGCAGGTGGTGGCGAATGCCGCCCAGCCACGTCCATTCCGACATCTGCAGCCCGAAGAACGAACCCGAGGCCAGTCCGAAGAGCATGCCCGAACCGCCGCAGAGCATCGTCAGCTGTCCGATCTCTTTGATGAGCCGGCTGCCGCGCCTGCGTCCGAGCAGCGTCGCATAGAGACCGCCCAGCAGGATGAGGAGCCCGTAGCCGCCCTCGGCCAGACAGAATCCGAAGAAGATCATGTAGAACGGAGCGAAGAAACGCGTCAGGTCGATCGTCCCGTACTTGGGCATGGCGTACATCGCGCCGATCACCTCGAACAGATGGGCGAAGGGCCTGTTGCGCAGCTTCACGGGCGTGTCGTCCTCGGGCGTGGGGGTGCTCTTGAGGTAGATCACGTTGGGATATTCGGCCAGCAGGGCATCGACCTTCCCGGAGGTCGCCTCCTCGGCCCATCCCTCCAGCAGCACCAGCGTCCCGTCGGCTTCGCGGCGGGCGGTGTGCTCCACACGGACCGACTCCAGACGCCGCCGGAGTTCGCCGCCGTGCCGCCGGATCGCATCGACCGAGAGCGCCGCACGCGAAAATTCACGGTCCAGTTCGGCCAGCTCCCGCTCGGCCCGGGCGATCTCCGCTTCGGCCTGCCGGCTGTCCATCTCCGGCAGTTTGACCTCCTGCGCGTCGAGCACCACCTCTTCGCCGGGACGGGTTATCACGACGAAATAGACGTTCGTCTCGCCCTCGTGGATCGGCTCGATCGTATGGCGGGCCGCCCACTCCCCGATTTCCCGTTCGTAGGTGGCGCGGGGGGTAAAGAAGCAGCGCACCACCACCCCCTGCTCGGAGAGGCGACGCAGCGCCTCGGGCGAGAAATCGCCCCAGGGACGCAGCTCGGCGGCCGTCTTCTGCAGCCGGGCGATCTCCGTCCCGATCGACGCAGCACGCTGCGTCGCCGCCCGATAGGCCTCGAAAGCCTCCTCGCCCGAAGCGAACGCCCCGGCATCGGCCGAAAAACGGTCGCTTCCGCGGAAGCGTTCCAGCGCCTCGACCGCCCTGGCATGCTGCTCGATCGCCAGCAGCAGCTGACGATCCTCGTCAGAGGGTTCCCACCCCGTCGTAGTGATATCGACCAGTCCCAGGCCGCGCAGCTTGTCGATGAAATCGTCGCGCTGCGCCGCATAGAGGATCAGATCGTATTTCGACATTTTCGCGATCATAACATTACGCCCTCCCCGGCTTGCTGTTGTTTGGTTTTCACGATCTTCTGGGCGGATTTCGAGAGGTTCTCCTCATCCTCCATGAAGCGCTTGATCTTGCGGATGGCATCCTCGTAACCGGGAATCTGCACCTTTTCGTAGAGATTGACCTTCTGCGTGGTCTTTCGCCGCGCGAAGTCCAGCAGCTCCATCTTGCGGTTGAACACCTCGAATTCGATTCCCAGACGCGCCATGCGCTTGAGCACGTCGATCCCGTCGGCGAACCACACGGGGGCCGAGAAGAGATCGTACTCCTTCTCCTCGAAACGGATCTGCTGCAGCACCGGCGTACGCACGCCCGCGATCTTCTGCGTCGTCAGCTCCACATCGGCGATACGCAGCAGCTCCTCGTCGAACTCGCCCCACAGGGATACCATGTAGTCGTACTCGGCCTCCAGAGCGTCGAGCCGCCGCCGGAAATCCTGCGCGGCATCCTTCGCCTTCTTCACTTCGGAGCGCAGCGCCGACTCCTTGCTTTTGATGGTAGGGAGCGCTTTCTGCCGCATCTTGAGCTGCTTGCCCAATTCGCCCAGAGAAGTTTTATTATATTGAAATTTGATTGCCATTTTCCCTTTTGCTATTTTCCGAATTGCATTCTTTCGGGTCCGCAGCACGCCGCCGCAACGCCGCCGTACCGCCGAAGATCAGTGTTCCGAGTCCCAGAATGAAGATGGCAGCGACCGCAAGCTCCGCCCCCTTTTCAACGGGAGGCAATCCGTGGATGCACCAGTCGGTCCCCCAGCTGATCGCCAGGATAACGGCAGTCTGCACGAAGCCGTACAGCCAGACATTCTTTCCCGTCCTCATCGCACCTACTCCGCTTTCGGCCAGTATTTCGCCACCAGTTCGCTCTTGATCGCCACCTCTTCCTGGGTAAAGTACTCGGCGAAGAGTTTCCAGGCGATGTCGAGCATCTGCGTGATCTCGATATTGACGTCGATCGAAAGCAGCTTCTCCGAATAGTCGTAGGCGAACTTGAGGGCGCGCTCGTCGTAATCCGAGAGGTCGAATCCGTTCTCCAGCTTGGTCTTGGCATTGGCCGCATCGGCATAGAGGCGCACGCAGGCGTTCATGACCTGCGGATGGTCCTCGCGCGTCTTCTTGCCGATCACGAGCTGCTTCAGACGCGAGAGCGAACGGAACGGATCGACGATGACCTTGCCCGTGTCGGAGTCGTTGCGCAGGAAC
>JAIEHQ010000097.1:0-9406 GCA_029065825.1 Alistipes sp. | reverse complement strand
CGGTAATGTAACCCGTGTTGTCGGGGATGGCGTGCGTGATGTCGCCGCCCGAAAGGGTGGTCACGGCGATGATCGTGATCGAACCGCCGTTGGGCAGCTGCACCGCCTTCTCGTAGATCTTCGCCAGATCGGAGTAGAGCGAACCGGGCATCGAGTCCTTCGAGGGGATCTGATCCATACGGTTCGACACGATCGCCAGCGCATCGGCGTAGAGGGTCATGTCCGTGAGCAGCACCAGCACCTTCTCGCCCTTATCGACGGCGAAGTATTCGGCCGCCGTGAGGGCCATGTCCGGCACGAGCAGACGCTCCACCGGGGGATTCTCCGTCGTATTGACGAACGAGACGATGCGGTCGAGCGCACCGGCGTTCTCGAACACCTGCTTGAAATAGAGGAAGTCGTCGTTCGACAGACCCATGCCGCCCAGGATGATCTTGTCGGCCTTGGCACGCAGCGCGACGTTGGCCATCACGGCGTTATAGGGCTGGTCGGGGTCGGCGAAGAAGGGGATCTTCTGACCCGTCACGATCGTGTTGTTGAGGTCGATGCCGGCGATGCCCGTCGCGATCAGCTCCGAAGGCTGGATGCGGCGGAACGGGTTCACAGTCGGACCGCCGATCTCGCGGGCTTCGCCCTCGAGCTGCTCCCCGCCCTCGAGCGGTTCGCCGTAGGCGTTGAAGAAGCGGCCGGCCAGGTTGTCCGAGACGCGCAGCTTGGGCGGCTCGCCCTGGAAGACGACCTCCGAATCGGTGGCCAGACCCTCCGTTCCGGCGAATACCTGGAGCGTTACCCGGTCGCCCATGATCTTGACCACCTGGGCCAGGCGGCCGCCTACGGTCGCCAGCTCGTCGTTGCCGACCCCTTCGGCCCGCAGCGTCACGGTCGCTTTGGTAATGTTATCGATTCTGGTATATATCTTCTGAAATGCTCGTGTTGTCATACCTCGGCCTTATTTGGATTCTTTATCATTGACTGCTTGTTCGATCTGACGGCGGTAGTCCTCGAATTTCTCGGACTTCCACTCCGAATAGTTCATCTGGCGGAAGAGGTTGATCAGCCCCTTGAAGAAAGCCGAGCACTCCTCGAATCCGGCGAACGCGAAGTCGCGCGTGCAGATATCGAGCACCAGCTCGTACATCATCTTCTGCCGCTCGATCGGGCAGTTGGCGTCGATCTCGTCGAAGGCATCCTGCTGCAGGATCACGAAGTCGATGAGCTCCGACTTCCAGAACCGCTCGTGGTACTCGACCGGCACGCCGTCGTCGCCCAGAATGTTGATCTGGTCGTTGGCCTCCTTGCCGCGCTGCACCAGCGTCTTGCCGGCATAGACCTTCTCGACCCAGCCCTTCTCGATGCGGCCGTCGAGATAGTCCACCACCTCGGGATACTCCAGATACTTCGAGTAGGAGTCCAGCGGATCGATGGCCGGATAGCGCTTCGAGTCGGCACGTCCCTGCGAGAGGGCGTAGAAACAGCGGGCGGTCTTTTTGGTCGATTCGGTCACGGGCTCCTTCAGGTTACCGCCGGCAGGCGACACCGTACCGAGGAAGGTCACCGATCCCGTGCTTCCGTTGTTGAGTTTGACCAGACCGGCGCGCGAGTAGAAGTTCGAGATGATCGCCGAGAGATCGACCGGGAAGGCATCCTGGCCGGGCAGCTCCTCCAGACGGTTCGACATCTCGCGCAGCGCCTGCGCCCAGCGGGAGGTCGAGTCGGCCATCACGAGCACCTTGAGACCCATCGCGCGGTAGTACTCGCCGATGGTCATGCCGGTGTAAACCGAAGCCTCGCGCGCTGCGACGGGCATGTTCGAGGTGTTGCAGATGATGATCGTCCGCTCCATCAGCTTGTGGCCGGTGCGGGGATCGACCAGCTCGGGGAACTCCTTGAAGATCTCGACCACCTCGTTGGCGCGCTCGCCGCAGGCGATCATGATGATCACGTCGGCATCGGCCTGCTTCGAAATGGCGTGCTGCAGCACCGTCTTGCCCGCACCGAACGGACCGGGGATGAAGCCCGTACCGCCCTCGGCCAGCGGGTTGAAGGTGTCGATGGCGCGCACGCCCGTCTCCATCACGCGCGAGGGGCGGGGCTTCTCCGCATAGCAGCGCACGGCCTGCTTGACAGGCCACTTCTGCACCATCGTCACCTCGTGGTCGCGGCCCTCGGCATCGGTCAGCACGGCGATCGTGTCGGTCACCTTGTACTCGCCGGCCGCAGCCACGCTCTTGACCGTATAGCACCCCTCCATCGTGAAGGGAACCATGATCTTGTGATCGACCCACTGCTCCTTGACCTCTCCCAGCCACGAGGCCGCCTGCACCTGCTCGCCGGCCTCGGCCAGCGGCTTGAAGGCCCATTTCTTCCCGAAGTCAATCGGCTCGGTAATCGAACCGCGCGCGATGAACAGGCCGTCCATCTTCTCCAGGTCGTTCTGCAGACCGTCGTAGTTGCGCGAAAGCAGACCGGGAGCGAGCGTCGCCTCCAGCATGTGTCCCTCGAATTCGACGCGATCGCCGATCTTCAACCCGCGCGTCGAGTCGAAGACCTGCACATAGGCGTTGTCGCCGATTACCTTGATGACCTCGGCCATCATTTTGGTATCCCCGCAATATACGTGGCATATCTCGTTCTGGCCGACGGCACCGTCCACCTTCACGATCACGATATTCGAGATGATACCGTTTACTCGTCCTGTCGTTTTCATTATCTTGTCTTTATTTATTGATCATCTCCTTGCCGTCCAGATCGGCGATCAGCCGGCGGAACATCCGCCGTCCCTGCGCCTCGTCCAGACGGGTCCAGCGCGCCACGATATTCACCTTGACCAAATAGGCCAGCAGCGCGTTGATATCGAAATAGTCGAAGGTCGAAAGCTCGTCGGCCTCCGCCCAGCGGATCAGGTCGATCTTGCGCTCCTTCTCCACCAGATTCTCTTCGTCGTTCACGGCCGCGACGAGCGCATCGAGCCAGGCGACCTCGCCCCGCAGCCCGAAATCGGCGGCCGACGAGCGGCGCAGCAGCCGGGCCGTCTCGCCCCCGCCTACGACCACCTCTTCGGCCGAACGCCCCAGCGCGCGGGCGATGGCGGCGGCCGAGACGTTGCGCAGGGTGCGGTCGAAAGCCGACCACTCCCTCAGAAAGCGGCTTTTCGAGCGGACGCACTCTTCGTAATAGGCCGCGAAGAGAGCATTCTCGAACGAGCGGTCGGTAT
The DNA here is from genome assembly GCA_029065825.1 of Alistipes sp. Taxonomy (GTDB): domain Bacteria; phylum Bacteroidota; class Bacteroidia; order Bacteroidales; family Rikenellaceae; genus Alistipes. The sequence continues at coordinate 6,192 of JAIEHQ010000097.1, read as the reverse complement.
CGACCGCCGCATCCTCCGCGTCGGCATCCTCATCGACCACCGAGGCGTAGGCCCGCACCACGGCCGCCATCCGCCCGGGCAGCCGGTCGGGATCCTTGGTCTGCTGCTCGATCTCCTCGCGCGTGAAATTGCCCAGCGGATTGTGGGCGGCGCGCCCCTTGCGGAAATTTACCAGATTCTCGCAATCGTAGTAGCCGTAAAGCAGCCGCACGCACCGCGCGTCGCGTGCGGAGACCTCCTCCAGAATCTCCCCGACGATCGCACGGGGATCGAATCCCTTCGTGTCGGCATCGAGCGAGTACTCTTTCAGACCGGCTACCAAACAGTAGTAATTTCTGTCGAACATCGGATGCGACGGCTAAGCTTGGTACAACATCCGGTACACCTTCTCGCGCAGGAACTCCCGCAGCAGCTCGTCGAAAGCCTCGTCGGAGAACGAGATATAGTATCCTCCGTCGCGGGCACCCACCTGGAAACCGCTCTTGACCCGCTCCGAGTAGCCGACCTCGACACCCGCAGCGAGCAGCTCGGCGGCCGCGGCCTCGAAGGTCTCGCCGAACGCCTCGCGTTCGCTCTCGGGCAGCAGCGCCCGCAGATCGCCGCGCGACGAGTCGGCGCCGTTCCAGTTGCGGGCGACGGTCAGCAGCATCCGCTTCACGAACTCCGGATCGAGCGCGGCCCCCTTCACGGCGGCGGAGGTGCTCCGGGCCACGATCAGCGACGCGATCTCCGACTTGATCTTCGCAACGGCCTGCTTGCCCGCGAGCGCGATCTCGGTCATCGTATTCTTGGCCACGTCATCGGCCTTGACACGCGCTTCGGAGAGAATGCGTTCGGCCTCGGCCTCGGCCTCACGAACGGTCCGGGCCGCCCGCTCCTTCGCCTCGGCCACCAAACGGTCCGCCTCGGCACGTCCTTTCTCCAGCCCCTCGTCGTAGAGCTTCTGGGTCAATTGCTGCAGTTTGTTTTCCATCGTAAAATCTATCTAATTGTACTTGTTGTTTCCATTTACCGGTCCTCTCCCGCCGCGCTCCGGCACCTCCCGTGCGGCCACAAGGCTTTCGAACCGTACAAATATATAAAATTTCGTCTTATTTTCATACACGCGGCCCCGCTTTTTCACAAATCGCACCGAAATCGGAAAAATCCGAAAAAAAGCCCTCCGAAACACCGTTCCGGAAGGCCTTGCTCCACCGACATCAGCAGACATCGCCCTGATGCTCGGGCCGCAGCAGGTCGGTCACCACCTTGACGGGCGAGAAGGTCTCGGCCGGCACCTCGACGAAAACGGTGTTCCAGCGGGCCATCGCACCGTTCCACAACCCGGGCAGCTCCTGCGCCAGCAGCTCGCGACCGCCGCTCGACTTGCGGGAGATGAATCCCGTCGCCGGATCGACATACCGCCGCAGGTCGAAACGCCCCCCCTTCGAGGTGCGGATCCCGCACACCAGATCGACCGGATTGAAATGGGTCGCCGCACGCATCAGCTCCCGCTTCTCGGGAGCGATCTGGTTCGACTCGGCGATCTGCAGGGTCTCCATTCCACCCTCGGAAGCCACCCAGAAGGGACCTCCGCCCGGCTCTCCCTCGTTGCGCACCATGCCGCACACGCGGATGGGACGGTCGAGCACGCTGCGGAGCAGCGCCGTATCGTAGTCGGCCGGCAGCTTCACGCACAGCTCCCGCTCGATGAACGCGGCGATCGGCTCCAGCTCCGCGCCGGGCACCTCGAGCGCCATGAGGTATTCGAACATGCGCTCCTGCAGCTCCAGCAGCAGACCGGCCAGCGCTTTCTTATAGAGGACCGTCGGTCCGCGCCGGCAGTCGGTCGTCACGTTGTCGATATTCTTCACGAAGATCAGGTCGGCATCCAGATCGCCCAGGTTGCCGATCAGCGCCCCGTGCCCCGCAGGACGGAAAAGCAGCCGCCCGTCGTCCCGGCGGAACGGCGTGCAGTCGGGATTGACGGCCAGCGTATCGGTCGCGGCGCGCTGTTCCGAGAAGGAGATGCGGTACTTCACGCCGTAGCGCGCCTCGTAGCGGGGAATCCGCTCGGCCAGCAGCGCCTCGAACCGCTCGCGATGCTCGGGCGAGACGGTAAAGTGAATCGCCACTTCGCCCTTCGAGGCAGCGTATTGCGCCCCCTCGACCAGATGCTCCTCGACGGCCTTGCGCACCTCCTCGCCGTAGCGGTGGAAGGCAACCAGCCCCTTCGGGGTCTCGCCGTAACGCAGCCCCTCGGTCACGATCTGCGCCACAAGCGTCCGCTCGTCGGCCTCCGGACCGACGATCCGCTCCAGCTCGGGCCAGAAAGCGAACCGCTCCCTGCGGGCGAGCAGCTCCTCGACCACCGGCGAACGCCGCCCCTCGCGCACGAATTCGAAAAGGTCTTTGAACATGCGTGTCGCAGCTCCCGAGGCGGGCACGAACTTGACCACCTTCAACCCGTCCGCCGCCCGCTCGTAACGCGCGACGGCCCGTTCGAGCTGCCCGCCGTCGAGCCGCCGGATTCCGTCGCCGCACGAAGCCGCCCGCACGACCGCCAGCGGAGGAAATCCCTCCCGGAAATTTTTCAATTGCGCCTCCACCCCTTCGCGGGTCGCGCCGTGCGCCTCGATCTGTGCCAAATCCTCTTTCGTAAACATAATGCCGTCGTTTTTGAACAACCTGATTTTAATTCTTTCAAAAATACTGAAATATTTCCTAACTTTGCAAATATGTTCAAAGAAATTATCGACCCCGACCTGAGCGGCCGCAACAGCTTCCGCGTCCCGCAGCGCGCGGCACGCCTCATCGAATTCGAAACGGCGGAGGATCTGCGGCAGCTCTTCGCCGGCGGCACCGTCGGGGAGTGGTTCGTCCTCGGCGGCGGCAACAACATCCTCTTCACGCAGGACTACCCCGGCACGCTGCTGCACTGCACGGCGCGGGGCATCCGCACCGTCGAACGCACGGACGACCACGCGACCGTCGAGGCCGATGCCGGAACGGAGTGGGACGATCTGGTGGACTGGAGCGTCCAGCACGGACTCTGGGGCCTCGAGAATCTCTCGCTCATTCCGGGAACGGTGGGCGCGGCTCCCGTACAGAACATCGGAGCCTACGGCTGCGAGGCGAAGGATGCGATCGTACAGGTGGAAATGTTCTGCCCCGAAATGGGCAACGTCCTGATCCTCGACCGCGAGCACTGCGGCTTCGGCTACCGCGACAGCATCTTCAAACGCTCGCTCCGGGGGCGCGCGATCATTACCTCCGTCCGCTTCCGGCTCGGCACCGCGCCTGCCCCCCGGCTCGACTACGGCGACGTGGCCTCCGAGGTGGCCCGGCTCGGTGCACCGACAGCCGAAAACATCCGCACGGCGATCTGCGCCATCCGGCGCGCGAAACTCCCCGATCCCGCGCAGACGGGCAATGCGGGCAGTTTCTTCAAGAATCCCGTCGTCCCCCGCAGCACGGCCGAGCGGCTCCTCGAGCAGCACCCCGACATGCCGCACTACCCCACCGCCGACCCCGACCGCATCAAGCTGGCGGCCGGCTGGCTCATCGACCGCACGGGACTCAAGGGATGGAGCCTCGGACGCGTCGGCATCCACCCCCGCCAGGCGCTGGTGGTGGTCAATCTGGGCGGAGCAGGCGGCGGGGAGATCCTCGCCTTCGCCGGCACGATCCGGCAGCGGGTTCTCGAACGCTTCGGCGTGGAAATCGAACCGGAGGTCAATATTCTTTAAAAAGCACCGACGATGAATCTGCTGGACAACTTCCGCCGCTACCTGCACGACAATGCGCTCGTCGCCCCCGACGACCGGATCCTGCTGACCGTCTCGGGCGGCGTGGACTCGATGGTCATGCTCTCGCTCTTCGTCCGGAGCGGCTACCGCATCGGCGTGGCGCACTGCAACTTCCAGCTGCGCGGCGAAGAGAGCGAGGAGGATGAGGAACTCGTACGGATCGAAGCCGAAAAGTACGGGGTGCCCTGGTACAACAAACGCTTCGAGACCAAACGGGAGATGGAGCGCACGGGCGAATCGATGGAGATGGCCGCACGGCGGCTCCGCTACGCCTGGTTCGACGAGCTGAGCCGCGAACACGGCTACACGACCACCGCCATCGCCCACCACATAGACGACTCGGTCGAGACCTTCTTCATCAACCTGCTGCGGGGAACGGGGCTGCGGGGACTGACCGGCATAACGCCCCACAACGGACGGCTGATCCGCCCGCTCATGTTCGCCTCGCGCAAGGAGATTCTCGAATACGCCGTCTCGCAGCACATCCCCTTCCGGGAGGATTCGTCGAACAGATCGACCAAATACCTGCGCAACAAGATCCGGCTGGGACTGATCCCCCGCATCCGGGAGATCTGCCCCAAATTCACCGACCTGATGCGCGGCAACCTGGGGCGGCTGACCGATGCCCAGCTCTTCATCAATCACGGCATCGAGCGCATCCGCGCCGAGGTGGTCACGCACGAAGCGGGGATGGACACGATCCACATCGACCGCATCGACCGCGCCTTTCCGCTGAACTTCGTCGTCTTCGAGCTGCTCAACTCGGCCTATTCATTCAAGGGCGACGTGACCGACGCCCTCTTCCGCGCGCTCGAACAGGGCACCACCGGCAAGCGCTTCTACTCCAAGTCGCACGCGGCCTACATCGACCGGGGACGGATCATCGTCGTCCCCATATCGACCGAGGATCCGTGCGAGGTAGCCGTCGTGGCGGGCGCGTCGCGCTGCTACTGCGGCAACTCGGTGCTCTACCTCGAGACGTGCGACATCGACACCGTGCAGCAGTTCGACATCCCCGAACACATCGCTCAGATCGATGCCGACAAGCTCCGCTATCCGCTCACGGCACGCCGCTGGCGCGAAGGCGACTGGTTCATCCCCTACGGCATGAGCGGACGCAAGAAGATCGGCGACTTCCTCAAGGACTGCAAGGTCTCGCTGCCCGAAAAGGCCCGGCAGTTCGTGCTGGTGTCGGGCAACGACATCGTGTGGGTGGTCGGCCGCCGCATCGACGACCGCTACCGCATCACGGCCCAGACGGAGAACGTACTGCGAATCATCAAAGAGATCGTCTGAACCCGATGGCAAAAAGCAGCGCGAAATTCAAAGACACGACGGCGGAGTTCGAACGGCTGCGTTCGGAGATCGCCGCCGGACGCTTCGCACCCCTCTACCTGCTCATGGGCGAGGAGAGCTACTTCATCGATACGCTTTGCGACTCGATCGCCGCGCAAGCCCTCCGCGAGGAGGAGCGGGACTTCAACCTGACGACCCTCTACGGACGCGAGGCCGATGCCGGCCAGGTCGTGAACCTCTGCCGGCAGCTGCCGATGATGGGGTCGCGGCAGGTGGTGCTGCTCAAGGAGGCCCAGCAGCTGCGCAGCCTCGACAAGCTCGCGCTCTACACCGCCCACCCCTCGCCCGCGACGATTCTGGTGGTCTGCCACAAGGAGAAGAACCTCGACAAACGCACGCAACTCTACAAGAGCATCGCCGCCGCAGGCGCCGTCCTCGAATCGGTGCGCCCGCGCGACTACGAGATCGCCGGCTGGCTCGCGCAGTTCGTCGCCTCGAAGGGGTGCGCGATCGACCGCAAGGCGCTCGCCATGCTGACCGACCACCTGGGCACCGACATCGCGAAGATCTCGAACGAACTCGACAAGCTGCTCCTCTCGCTGCCCGAAGGCACGCGCACGATTACCGACCTGCACATCGAACGAAACATCGGCATCTCGAAAGATTTCAACAACTTCGAACTGTGCAAGGCCGTTACCTCGCAAAACATCGAGCAGGCGCTGCGCATCGCCGACCACTTCGCCCGCAATCCCAAGGACAACCCGCTACTGGTCACGATCATGACGCTTTTCGGGCAGTTCCGCGAAATTTTCCGCATCAACTACCTCCGCTGGCTCAGCCGACGCAAGGGGGCGGCTTTCCCCTCCGATGCAGAACTGATGGGCATCCTGAAGGCGGGCAGCCCCTACGTCCTCAACGAGATCAAGCAGACGGCCGCCCGCTGGGACAACCGCAACGTGTTCCGTATCCTGGGGCTGCTGCGCGAATACGATGCCAAATCCAAAGGCCTGAACGCCGGCGGCGCCTCCGACGGGGAGCTGCTGCGCGAACTGCTGCTCAAAATCCTGCTCCCCTGATGGAGCGCCTGCCCCGCAACGCAGAGCCGGAG
>JAIEHQ010000096.1 GCA_029065825.1 Alistipes sp. | reverse complement strand
GTCATCATCCGCAACATGTGCAAGACCCAGCTGTCGGAGCTGATCAATACGTAGGCGCTGCGGGGCCAGGAGATCGCGGTGGCCGGCATGGTGGTCGCCGCCCAGAACCTGACCACAAAAACGGGCAAGCCCTGGGGCAAGTTCACGCTCGAGGACTACAACGGAACCCATGAATTCGCCCTCTTCGGCAAGGACTACGAGAACTTCCGCAAGTATCTGTTCAACGACTACTTCCTCTTCGTCCGGGGCAAGGTGCAGCCCCGTCCCTACAACGACCGGGAGCTTGAGTTCAAGATCAGTTCGATGGTGCAGCTCTCCGAGATGCGCGACACGATGATCAAGGAGATCTCCATCATGCTGGCGGTCGAAGAGATCACGCACGAGCTGATCGACACACTGACCTGCAAAGTAAAGGAGGCGGAGGGAAACACCACGCTGCGCGTGAACGTTTACGACAAGGAGGCGCAGGTGGGGGTGAACATGTTCTCGAAGAAGTACAAGGTAAGCCTCTCCTCCGAGCTTATTTCCTACCTGGACGACAATGAAATCAGATATACGATCGTTTAATTACCAACAACCTAAAAAATCAAAGATTATGGCATTAGCAATCACGAAAGAGAACTTCGACGAGGTATCGGCCTCGAACCTTCCGGTAGTCATCGACTTCTGGGCAACCTGGTGCGGTCCCTGCCGCATGGTCAGCCCCATCATCGACGAGCTCGCCGCCGAATACGAAGGCAAGGCGATCATCGGCAAATGCGACGTGGACAGCAACGACGAGGTCGTGGCCAAGTTCATGGTGCGCAACATCCCGACGGTCATCTTCCTCAAGGACGGCAAGATGGTCGATAAGCAGGTAGGTGCCTGCACGAAGGCGGATCTGGTCAAGAAACTGGAGAAACTGTTCTAATCCGAACCGAACGAACGGATCGGCAACCGGACGGAGAAGAGCTGCGTGCTCTTCTCCGTCTTTTTTGTCAGTCGTCCTGACATAATGTCACTTCGAACGGGTTGGCATGCCGTTTGTTTGTCGAGCGGGAGATCGAATAATCATTAAACACACGTAATATTCATGCAGAACGGTAAAATCGGGGTTACGAGCGAAAACATCTTCCCCGTCATCAAAAAGTTCCTCTACTCGGATCACGAGATCTTCCTGCGCGAACTGATCTCCAATGCGGTCGATGCCACCCAGAAACTCAAGGCCCTCTCGTCGATGGGCGAAATCAAGGGCGAACTGGGCGATCTGACGATCCGCGTGACCGTCGATAAGGAGGCCAAGACCCTGACGATCGCCGACCGGGGCATCGGCATGACCGCCGAGGAGGTAAACCGCTACATCAACCAGATCGCCTTCTCGAGCGCCGAGGAATTCATGGAGAAATACAAGAACCAGGCGATCATCGGCCACTTCGGACTGGGCTTCTATTCGGCATTCATGGTGGCCGACAAGGTGGAGATCTTTACCCGCTCCTACAAGGAGGGGGCCAAGGCGGTTCGCTGGAGCTGCGAGGGGTCGCCCGAGTATGCGATGGAGGAGACCGACGAGGAGCGCGACCGCGGGACGACGATCATCCTCCACCTGGCCGAGGATACGCTCGAATACGGAGAAGAGAGCAAAGTGGAGGAGCTGCTGCGCAAATACTGCCGCTTCCTGCCCGTACCCATCGCTTTCGGCAAGGTAAAGGAGTGGAAGGACGGCAAGTACGTCGATACGGAGAAGGACAACGTCATCAACGACGTAGCCCCTCTGTGGACCCGCAAGCCGACCGAGATTACCGAAGAGCAGTACAAGGAGTTCTACCGCGAACTCTACCCGGTGGCCGGCGACGATCCGCTTTTCTCGATCCACCTGAACATCGACTATCCGTTCCATCTGACGGGTATCCTCTACTTCCCGAAAATCCGTAACAACTTCGAGATCCAGAAGAACAAGATCCAGCTCTACTCCAACCAGGTCTATGTGACCGACCAGGTCGAAGGGATCGTGCCGGAGTTCCTGACGCTGCTGCACGGCGTGATCGACTCGCCCGATATTCCGCTCAACGTCTCGCGCAGCTACCTGCAGAGCGACTCGAACGTGAAGAAAATATCGAGCTACATTACCCGCAAGGTGGCCGACCGGCTGCAGGAGCTGTTCACTACCCTGCGCCCCGACTACGAGCAGAAATGGGACGACTTGAAGGTGTTCATCCAGTACGGCATCCTGACCGACGAGAAGTTCGCCGAGAAAGCCAACGGGTTCATGCTGTGGAAGAATGTGGCTGGCAAGTATTTCACGGGCGACGAGTACCGCGAGGTCGTCAAGGGCAACCAGACCGACAAGAACGGCACGCTCGTCTGCCTCTATGTGGATGATCCCGTCGAGAAGAACTCGTTCGTCGAGTCGGCCGCAGCCAAAGGATACGACGTGCTGATCATGGACGGACAGCTGGACAACCACTATATCAACTGGTACGAATCGAAGAACAAGGAGGTGCGCTTCGTGCGGGTCGATAGCGATGTCATCGACAAGCTGATCCAGAAGGAGGAGTCGCTGAAAATGTCGCTCAGCGAGGCACAGCAGGAGCTGATGCGTCCGGTCTTCGAGAGCCAGCTGCCGAAGGACGAGAAGATTCATTACAACATCTCGTTCGAGGCGATGGCGGCCGACGCGGCACCGGTGGTCATCACGCAGAACGAATTCATGCGCCGCATGAAGGAGATGGCGGCCGTAAGCGGCGGCGGAATGAGCCAGTTCTACGGACAGATGCCCGATAACTTCACGATCGCCGTGAACGGCAATCACCCCATCGTGATCGACATTCTCTCGGATGTGGAGAAGAGCTACGGCGACAAGCTGAAAAGCACGACCAAGAAGATCGACGCGGCTGTCGCCGAGGAGCGCCGGTTCGACGAAACGATCAAGGACAAGAAGGAGGAGGAGCTGACCGCCGAGGAGAAGACGATGCGTGAGGAGCTTTCGAAGAAGATCGTCACGCTGCGCGACGAACGCGACAAGCGTCTGCGCGAGATCGGCGGGGAAAACCGTCTGGTCAAGCAGATCATCGACCTGGCGCTGCTCTCGAACGGTCTGCTCAAGGGAAAGAATCTCACGGAGTTCATCCAGCGGAGCATCGCACTGATCGAAAAATAGAAAAACGAAAAGCAAGGCCGACGCAGAAAATCCGCGTCGGCCTTTTTTCTTTTATGCGGGCGGCTGCCCTCCCCTACTTCTGGTCCGGGACACCGGCTTACAGGGCGTAAAGAAACTCGATCACGTCGGCCTCATCGGGATAGTCGGTCAGCGACGGGCGCTGCGCCGCCCCGAAATCGACACGACGACTGTGCTCGATGCCGTTTGCCACGACGCATTGCAGTTCCGCATCGTGGGTGCGCAGCCACTCCATGACCGCCTGCGGATCGCGGTATTCGATCACGGAAATCTCGCTGAGCGCCTGCGGAAATTCCAGCTGCCGAATCAGCAGTGCCGTCCCCGTATCCGTGAACTCCTGCCGACATACAGTTCGCAAAGCCTTGCGCTGCATGTAGTTGTTCCGATATTTCGAATGGGCCGCATAGGAAGGCAGCGCCACCTCCGTCCCTTCCGGCACGAAAAGCAACGATACATTCCGGCATCCCAGTCCCGAATAGGCGAACATGTCGTCGGCCAATGCGGCCAGTTGTGCCTCCGTTTCGTTACCGCACAACACCGCAACCGAATGGCGGTTTCCGCGCAGCAGTGTTTTCATTCCGGCGTAACGGGAGCGGAAATAGCGGTTGGCATTATCGCTCCCGGTGGCGATGACGGCATCGACTGCAGCCTGCCCGTCGTAGAACCCGACAGGAATCGCCGGCTCGATCTCTTTCAGCAGACCGACGACGTACTCCATCAGCACGGTATCTTTAGCCGCCGGCTTGATCAGGCAGCGATGCCCTGCCGCCACGACACAAAGCAAATCGAAAAAACCTACCAGTGGAATATTGCCCGCCATGATTACGAGAACCCGCCGTTCCGACAATCCGGGAGGCCGGTCGTAACGCCCGATCCAGGCGGTCAATCTGTTCGGATCGAGATAACTGTCGCGAATCGCGGCGACCGCACGAACGACCTCATGCGGCACAAACCAGCTGTTATCCCGGCAAGCCCGCTCAATGACCGCTCGCTCCTCGGCCGACTGCCCGAAGTTCTCAAGCCGCCGCCCCAGTTCGGAAAAGATGTCCGTTGCTTTTTTCATGAAACAAAGATACGCACAACCCGTGTGCAAAAGCAAATTTATTTGCGGTTTTAGCACTTCGGATTCATCCGTCTCTCGCCGAAAATCACGAAAAAATTTGGATTGTCGAATTTTTTGCCTATCTTTGCAACGCATTTGCGGAAATAGCTCAGTTGGTAGAGCACAACCTTGCCAAGGT
>JAIEHQ010000095.1 GCA_029065825.1 Alistipes sp. | reverse complement strand
GACCTGCGGCGACGAGGCTCTTGCCCTCGGCGTTGCCCGTGAACTTCTCGAAGTTCTTGACGAAGCGGCCGGCCAGGTCGGCAGCCTTCTCGTCCCACTCCTTGGCGTTCTTGTAGGTGTCGCGCGGATCGAGGATCTTGGGATCGACACCCGGCAGCTCGGTCGGGATCTTGAAATCGAAGACCGGCAGCATCTTGGTCGGAGCCTTGTCGATCGAGCCGTCGAGGATCGCGTCGATGATGCCGCGCGTGTCCTTGATCGAGATGCGCTTGCCCGTGCCGTTCCAGCCCGTATTGACCAGGTAGGCCGTCGCGCCCGACTGCTGCATGCGTTTTACCAGCTCCTCGCCGTACTTGGTGGGGTGGAGCGAGAGGAAGGCTGCGCCGAAGCAGGCCGAGAAGGTCGGCGTGGGTTCGGTAATGCCGCGCTCGGTGCCGGCCAGTTTGGCCGTGAAGCCCGAGAGGAAGTAGTATTTGGTCTGCTCCGGCGTGAGGATCGACACAGGGGGCAGCACGCCGAATGCGTCGGCCGAGAGGAAGATGACCTTCTTGGCGGCCGGAGCCTTCGAGACGGGTTTCACGATGTTGTCGATGTGGTAGATCGGGTAGGAGACGCGGGTGTTCTCCGTGACGGACTTGTCCGCGAAGTCGATCTTGCCTTTCTTATCGACCGTGACGTTCTCGAGCAGTGCGTTCGGACGGATGGCGTTCCAGATGTCGGGCTCGTTCTCCTTCGAGAGGTTGATGACCTTGGCGTAGCAGCCGCCCTCGAAGTTGAAGACACCGTCGTCGTCCCAGCCGTGCTCGTCGTCGCCGATCAGCTCGCGCTTCGGGTCGGTCGAAAGGGTGGTCTTGCCCGTGCCCGAGAGACCGAAGAAGATGGCCGTCTCGCCCTTGGCGTTGGTGTTGGCCGAGCAGTGCATCGAGGCGATGCCCTTGAGCGGCAGCAGGTAGTTCATGTAGGAGAACATGCCCTTCTTCATCTCGCCGCCGTACCAGGTGTTGATGATTACCTGCATCTTCTCCGTGAGGTTGAATGCGACGGCCGTTTCGGAGTTCAGACCCAGCTCCTTGTAGTTCTCGACCTTGGCTTTCGAGGCGTTCAGCACCACGAAGTCGGGTTCGCCGTACTGCTCCAGCTCGGCATCGGTGGGGCGGATGAACATGTTCTTCACGAAGTGAGCCTGCCAGGCCACCTCCATGATGAAGCGGATCTTGAGGCGGGTGTTCTCGTTGGCTCCGCAGAAAGTATCGACCACGTAGAGCTTCTTGTTCGAAAGCTCCGAAACGGCGATTTTTTTCAGCTCCTTCCACGCCTTTTTGGTAATGGGCTTGTTGTCGTTCTTGTATTCGGGCGAGGTCCACCAGATGGTGTCCTTCGTGGTCTCGTCCATCACGAAGAACTTGTCCTTGGGCGAGCGGCCCGTGTAAACGCCCGTCATGACGTTCACGGCACCCATTTCGGTTACCTGTCCCTTCTCGTAGCCGCGCAGCCCTTTGCGGGTCTCCTCGCGGTAAAGTTCGTCGTACGACGGGTTGTGGATGATTTCGGTCGCACCCGTGATGCCGTACTGTTTCAAATTGATGTTAGCCATAACTTTTTTATTTGAAAGAAACTATTTTCCTGTCTGTTGCAAAACGCGGATCGTGTCGCGTTATTGCGGGGCAAACAGCAGCAAAGATAAATAAAGTTTTTAAATGTTAAACGAATAACAATACTTTTTTGTGAAATGGATAACAGTGTTTCCGGAGCGCGTTCCGCAACGGGCGGCCGAGGTGCCGGCAGCCCGTGCGGAGGAGGCTCCGGGGTGTGTCAGGCCGCCCTTCGCGGGCCGTCGATCGCATTGACGATGACCGCGATGGCTCCGTCGCCCGTGACGTTGGCGGCCGTGCCGAAGCTGTCCATCGCGATGTAGGTGGCGATCATCAGTCCGATCATGTTGTCGTCGAACCCGAGCATCGATTCGAGCAGGCCGACGGCCGCCATGATTGCGCCGCCCGGTACGCCCGGCGCGGCGATCATCGTGATGCCGAGCAGCAGGATGAATCCCGCGTAGGTGGCCAGCGAGATGTCGGCGCCCGTGAGCATCAGCACCGCCACCGAGCAGGCCGTGATCTTCATCATCGAACCCGAGAGGTGGATGGTGGCGCAGAGCGGGATGACGAAGCCGGCCACCTCGGGGCGCACGCCCAGTTTGACGGTTTGGGCCAGCGTGACGGGGATCGTGGCGGCCGACGACTGGGTGCCCAGGGCGGTCATGTAGGCCGTGAGCATCGTGCGCAGCATGCCGAAGGGGTTTTTGCGTGCGACGGCTCCGGCGATCGAGAACTGGATCAGCAGCAGGACGATCGTCAGCAGGAAGATCACCGCGATCAGCTTGAGGAAGATGCCCAGGATCCCGGCGACCTGGCCCGACTGCGTGATCGAGAGAAAGATGCCGAAGATGTAGAAGGGAAGCAGCGGGAGGATGACCCGGGCGATGACCCGCTCGATGATCTGCTTGAAGTCGTCCATCATCCCCTTCAGTTTGCCGTTGCGGATGCGGGCCATGCCCAGTCCGAGGACGAAGGCCAGCAGCAGGGCCGTCATGACCCCCATCAGCGGGGGCATATCGACCGTGAAGAAGGGGCGCAGCGCCTCGCCGCCTCCGTCGTCGGGGGCGATGACCGGCGTGGTTTCGCCCAGCATGCGGGGCAGCAGCCCCAGGCTCGCGAACAGAGTGCCGAAGCCCGAGAAGAGCGTGAAGGCGTAGGCGAGGGCTGCGGTAATGGCGAGCAGCCGGCCCGCCTTGGCTCCCAGCTCGGCGATGCCGGGAGCGACCAGTCCGAGGATCAGCAGCGGGATGACGAAGTTCAGGAAGTTGCCGAAGAGGGCATTGAACGTCAGGGCGATCCGTGCGACCCAGCCCGGCACGAGAAGCCCGCAGCCGATGCCGAGGGCGATGGCCAGCAGGACCTTGGGGAGGAGTCCGAATTTATGGTTCATAAGCGGAAATTTCGAAAAAAAGTGCAATATTTGTGCAAATATTGAATCCGAATTCCAACAACCGACGACTATGACGGCATTGTATAACGATATTATTTTCGGTCCGGTGCATTCGCGGCGTCTGGGGCTCTCGCTGGGCGTGAACCTCCTGCCGACCGAATCGAAACTGTGCAGCTTCGACTGCATCTACTGTGAGTGCGGCTGGAACGCCGAGCATCCCGGCGTGCGGCGCTTCAATGCGCGCGAGCAGGTGCGCTCGCTGCTCGAGGCGACGCTGCGTCGGATGGTCGCCGCCGGCACGCCGCCCGACGTGGTGACCTTCGCCGGCAACGGCGAGCCGACGCTGCATCCCGATTTCGAGGCGATCATCGACGATACGATCGCCCTGCGCGACGAACTGTGCCCCTCGGCCCGGATCTCGGTGCTCAGCAATGCGACCCAGATCGGGCGCGAGAGCGTGCGGCGCGCACTGCTGCGGGTCGATAACAACATTCTGAAACTCGATTCGGCTTTCGACGAGACGGTGCGGCTGATCGACAATCCGTGCGGGAACTACTCCGTGGCGGAGGTGGTGCGCGACATGCGGCTCTTCGAGGGGCGGATGATTCTGCAGACGATGTTTCTGCGGGGCGAATACGAGGGGCGCACGGTGGACAACACGACCGAACGGGAGGTCGCTGCCTGGCTGGAGTTGGTGGCGCAGATCCGCCCCCGGCAGGTCATGGTCTATTCGCTCGACCGCGACACCCCCTGCAAGACGCTGTGCAAGGTGCCTCGCGAGGAGCTGCAGGCGATCGCCGCACGGGTCGAGGCGCTCGGAATCGCCTGCTCGGTGGCCTGACGGCGGCAGTGTGTGGAAAGGCAGAGCGGTGCGAAACATTTCGCACCGCTCTGTTCGTTACCGGGCAGGGAACGGTGCGGTGCGCGCGGGTGTCGCGGATAAGGGAAGAGTGTTCGATCGGGGTCGGGACTGGGTGTTATACCCGTGCGGTCAGAAAACGGAACGTTCCGTTGCGGGGGGTGCATTCGATCCACTGCGTCGAGGCGGGGATCAGCAGTGTTTCGCCCTGAGCGACGGGCAGTTCGTGCCCTTCGTTGTCGCGCAGGGTGCCTTCGCCGGCGACGACGACCAGTGCGATGAAAGAGTCCACCGCCGACCAGTCGCAGCGCAGCGTGCGGCTCGGCCGGTAGAGCGAGGCGGTGAAGTGGGGGGTCGAAAGCAGGGGAATCTCGCGGTCCGCCCGAGGCTCGTAGTTGATTCCTCCTCCGTCGGAGGGGCGGTAGTCGATCGCCTCGCACGCCTGTTCGAGGTGCAGCGCCCGGGGCTGTCCCGAGGCATCGACCCGGTCGAAGTCGTAGATGCGGTAGGAGAGGTCGGAGGGTTGCTGTATTTCGACGATCAAGGCTCCCCGGCCGATGCTGTGGACCTGGCCCGCCGGGAGGTAGAAGACATCGCCCGGAGCGATCGTCCGCTGGGTAAGCAGTTCGACCAGCGTGCGGTCGGCGACGCGGCGGCGGAACTCCTCGGGAGTGACCGGACGCGAAAAACCGGTCAGCAGCGTGGTGTCGGGCCGTGCCTCCAGTACGTACCACATCTCGCTTTTGCCGTGTTTGTCATGCCGGCGGCGTGCCAGCGCATCGTCGGGATGGACCTGGATCGAGAGGTCTTCCCGGGCATCGATCAGCTTTATGAGCAGCGGGAACTCCCGCCCGAAGCGGGCGTAGTTGGCCGTGCCGACCAGCGACGCGCCGAAACGGTCGGTCAGATCGGCGAGCGTACATCCCGCGAACTCCCCTTCGGCCACTACCGATTCCGAACCGGGCAGGCCCGACAGCTCCCAGCACTCGCCGATAGGTATCGTGCTGGCAGGCAGCCCCTTGTAGGGCAGGATCCGGTTCCCGCCCCAAAGGGTGCGTTTCAGTATGGGTCGAAATCTCAACGGTCGCATCGCATCGGGCGCTCTTTTGGAGCATACAAATATACGCTTTTTCGATAAGTATCGGCTTCCGCTCCGAAAAAAAACGTGTTCCGAAGGCTTGCAGAGCGCCTTTGCAATTCGGTTGCAAGGCGGAGGCGCTATTTTTGCGGATATGCGGACAGTGTGTGCGCTGTCAAACAAACGAATCCATGAAAACCACCGTCGTTCATACCGATCATTCCCATTCCGGCGCGGGATGCCGCCGGCTGATTTTTTCGGCCCTGATGCTGGTCGGAGGGCTGTCGCTCCGATATGCCGGGGCGGCGCTGTTCGACTCGCCCGCCGTGCGTCTCGGCTGGTATCTTGCGGCGCTGCTGCCCGTGCTGCTGCCCGTATTGCGCGAAGCGCTCCGCGGCATGCGCGGCGGTGCGATCTTTACCGAGCAGACGCTGATGTGTCTGGCCTGCTTCGGAGCCTTCCTGCTCGGCGAATATCCCGAAGGGGTTGCCGTGATGCTCTTCTATGCCGTCGGCGAGGAGCTTCAGGAGCGGGCCGCGTCGCGGGTGCGGCGCAACATTCGGGCGGCGATCGACCTGCGGCCCCGCAGCGCGCTGGTGGTGGGGCCGGAGGGTGGTCTTGCCGAACGGCCGGTCGGCGAGGTAAGTCCGGGCGAGACGATCGAGGTGTCTCCCGGCGGGCGGGTGCCGCTCGACGGCCTCCTGCTCGATCCGGGCGCTTCGTTCGATACCTCGGCGCTGACGGGCGAGAGCGTGCCCCGGCGTTTCGTCTGCGGCGAAGAGGTGGCTGCAGGCATGATTTCTGCCGGGCAGACGGTGCGGCTTGAGGTGCTGCGTCCCGAGGAGGAGAGTGCGCTGGCACGCATGCTGCGGCTTGTCGAGCAGGCAGCCGAACGCAAGGCTCCTGCCGAGCGGTTCATCCGCCGCTTCGCCCGCATCTATACTCCGGCCGTTACCGCCGGGGCGCTGCTGATCGTCGCCGTGCCCTGGATCCTCTCGCTGGCCGCGCAGACTCCCTATGCGTTCGATGTGTGGTTCGCCCGGGCTTTGGTCTTTCTGGTGGCGGCCTGCCCCTGCGCACTGGTGCTCAGTATTCCGCTCGGCTACTTCTGCGGCATCGGCCGCGCCTCGCGCGAGGGGATACTCTTCAAGGGCGGCAACTACCTGGATGCGCTCGCGCGGGTCGATACGGTGGTCTTCGACAAGACCGGAACCCTGACCGAGGGGAGCTTCGAGGTGCGGGAGGTCGTTGCGGCCGGGGGGATTGCCGTGCGCGAGCTGCTGCGCCTCGTGGCGGCTGCCGAGCGGACCGTTACCCATCCCGCCGCCCGGGCGCTGGTCCGCCATGCCGAGCGGGAGGGGATCGCTTTCGCCCTGGCCGACGAGCGTGTCGAGCTGCCCGGCTGCGGTGTGCGCGCGACGGTCGGGGGCACACCGGTGCTGGCCGGAAACACCCGTCTGTTGCGTCGTTTCGGCGTGGCCTATCCTGCCGAGCTGGACTCGCTGGCGGAGACGGCGGTCGTGTGTGCCGTCGCCGGCCGCTATGCGGGGCATATCCTTGTCGCTGACCGCCTTCGGGACGATGCGGACGATGCGGTGGCCGGACTGCGGCGGCTCGGTATCGGCGATGTGCGCATCTTTTCGGGCGACCGTCCGGCACTGGTCGAAAAACTGGGGCGGCAGCTGGGAGCGGATGTTGCCGAAGGCGGTCTGTCGCCGGCTGAAAAGACCGCCCGCATCGAGGCGCTCGTGGCCCGGAAGGGACGCGGAGTGGCCTTCGTCGGCGACGGATTCAACGATGCGCCGGCTCTGGCCGTGAGCGATGTCAGCATTGCGATGGGCGGATTCGGCAGCGAGGCTGCGATCGAGACTGCCGATGCCGTGATTCAGTCCGATCGCCCGTCGCGCCTTGTCGCCGCGATCCGCATCGGACGTTTTACCCGGCGGATCGTGCGGCAGAACATACTCCTCGCACTCGGCGTGAAGGCTGCGGTGCTGCTGCTCGGCGCATCGGGGTTCGCCACGATGTGGGAGGCGGTATTCGCCGATGTGGGGGTAACGCTGCTGGCGGTGGCCAATGCGCTGCGGATTTCGAAATATCGTATTTAATCCCTATCTTGTCATTATGGACCAGACACGACTTACGGCGCTGCTCGAGGCGCGCGACATTCGGCCGACGGCTCTGCGGCTGTTGATTCTGCGGGCGATGACCGAATGCGAGAGCGCCTTTTCGCTGGCCGATCTCGAAGACCGGCTCGACACGGTGGAGCGTTCGACGCTGTTCCGTACGCTGACCCTTTTTCTGGCGCACCGTCTCGTGCACGGGATCGACGACGGTTCGGGATCGCTCAAGTATGCGCTCTGCAGCGACGATTGCCGTTGCGAGATCGACGACCTTCACACCCATTTCTTTTGTACGCACTGCCGCCGCACCTATTGTCTGCGCGGCGTGGCCGTGCCGCAGGTGGGACTGCCTGCCGGTTTCCGGGCCGAGACGGTCAATTTCGTGGTCAAAGGGATCTGTGCGGCCTGCTCGTCCCGGTACGGGAAGAGGTAGTCGGTGCAAAGGAGCGGCCGTGCAGCCGTCCGTTGCGACCGGAATTGCGGGGGCGGGGGGCATGAAGCCCGAAGCCGGCCGGAGTTGTATCGAGCATGCTAAGGATTCTGCCTCGGGAGGGACGGATTCCTGAAAAGAATAATCCCCGCCTCCGAAGAAGCGGGGATAATCCGTTGTTTGTCTGCAAGCGGCTTACTCTTCGGCAACGACCGTGAATTTGATCGTAGCGCGAACCTCGCGGTGCAGTTTGGCGACGGCCTCGTACTCGCCGACGGTCTTGATCGTCTCCACGACGATCGCCTTGCGGTCCAGCTCCACGCCTTTGGCAGCGAGTGCTTCGGCAAGGTCGGCCGAGGTAACGGCACCGAAGATCTTGCCCTCCTCTGCCTTGACGGCGAGCGTCAGGGGCAGGTTGGCGATCTTCTCGGCCAGAGCCTGTGCGTCGGCCAGGATCTTGGCATCCTTGTGCGCACGCTGTCTCAGGTTCTCGGCCAGCACCTTCTTTGCGGAGGCGGTAGCTGCCTTGGCATAACCCTGAGGAATCAGGTAGTTGTTGGCATAACCGGGTTTTACGTTCACGATGTCGTTGGCGTAGCCCAGATTCTCGATATCTTTGATCAGAATTACTTCCATAGTCTCTCCTTACTCTTTATTATTTCATACAATCGGTTACGAAGGGCAGGATCGCGAGGTGGCGGGCACGCTTCACGGCCTGGGCCACCTTTTTCTGGAATTTCTGCGAAGTACCCGTCAGGCGGCGGGGCAGAATCTTACCCTGCTCGTTGAGGAACTTCTTGAGGAATTCGCCGTCCTTGTAGTCCACGTACTTGATACCGAGCTTCTTGAAACGGCAGTATTTCTTCTTCTTTACATCGACCGATACGGGATTGAGGTATCTGATCTCCGACTGGTTGTTGTTCTCCTGTGCCATAGTTTATTCCTCCTGTTTGTTAGAAAGTTTCGCACGACGCTTCTCCGAGTACTCGACGGCGAATTTGTCCTGCTTGAAAGTTAAGAAACGGATCACCCGCTCGTCGCGACGGTACTGCGTCTCGAGGGTGTTGATGATGTTGCCCTCGCCGGTGAATTCCATCAGGAAGTAGAAACCGGTGGTCTTCTTCTGAATCGGATAGGCGAGCTTCTTCAGGCCCCATGCCTCGCAATTCACAATCTGACCTCCGTTTTCGGTAATGATACCCTGGAATTTGTCAGCGACCTCCTTTACCTGAACATCGGAAAGAACCGGAGTGACAATGAAAACGGTTTCGTAATTGTTCATAATCGTTTGTTAATTATAAATTGTATTGTGCTTTTAGCGGGGCAAAGGTAAGAAATAATTTCGGAAAAAAAGCAGCGTCGGGTTAAATTCGGAGAAAAAAGAGCGGCGGAGCCGTCTCGTCCGCCTCGCCTGCCGCTGTACGGCACGACGCGGGAGCCGAGGCGCTCCCGGCACCTTGCGCCGGCGCTCCCGAAAACGAACTCGGGCAGCCCATCGACGGGCCGCCCGAGCATGTAGTTTTTCTGCTGCCGGCGGGACTCAGAGCGCGTCGATGACGCGGCAGATGCGTTCGAACACCTCGTCCATCGTACCCAGGCCGTCGATGTGGGCGTATTTGTTCTGTGCTGCATAGAAGTCGGCGACGACGGCCGTCTGTGCGCGATAGACCTCGATGCGGTGGCGTATGATCTCCTCGGAGGCATCGTCCGCACGTCCCGACTCCTTGCCGCGCAGCAGGATGCGTTTGACGAGCTCCTCTTCGGGAACGTCCATGTAGATCATCACGTCCACCTTCTGTCCGTGTTCGGGCAGCATCCGGTCGAACTCCTCGGCCTGCACGGTGGTGCGGGGGAAGCCGTCGAAGATGCGTCCTTTCGCCTGGTTGTGTTCGTCGATGTAGTGGGCTAC
>JAIEHQ010000094.1 GCA_029065825.1 Alistipes sp. | reverse complement strand
ATACGGTGGTGGTCTTCGACCGCATCCGCGAGTACCTGGGACTCTATCCCAAGCGCGACCTGCGCGAGACCGTGAACGGTGCACTGAACTCCACGCTGTCGCGTACGATCAACACCTCGGGCACGACGCTGGTGACGCTGCTGGCTATCTTCTTCTTCGGCGGCGAGACCATCCGGGGCTTCATCTTCGCGCTGGTGCTGGGTGTGGTTATCGGTACGCTTTCGACGCTCTTCGTCGCTACGCCGATCGCCTATGACCTGATGACCCGCAAGCGCGCGAACAAGTAACCGAAGCGCGATCCGCTCTGCGGAGCCTGCGCTCCGCAAATAAAAAAGGCTGCGACTAAAATTGGTTGCAGCCTTTTTTATTTCTAACTTTGCGTGAAATAGGATCGAATTTCTGTTATGGAGAAATTTTTCAGTCGGATACATCGCTGTATCTCTCCGGTTTTTCTGGCGTTGCTCGTGGCCTCGTTCATCTTGTGGTACATCGCCAAACTGAGCTATGTCTATACGACCGAACTGCCGTTCGAGGTCAATGTCGATGGCGAGAAGTTCCGGGTCTCCTGCGTGGTGGAGGGGATCGGAACCAATCTGTTCGGTTATCGGGTCTATATGAGCAAGCGGCTTCGCATCCCCTTGTCGGAGCTGAAGATCTACCCCGTGCAGGGAGCCTCGGACGGGGAGCGCGCGGCCGTGCGGCTGAAGATCGACTCGCTGTCGCTGCAGAACGCCATTTCGGTGCGGTTGAGCGACATCAAGATCATCTCGGTCGGCTCCTCTCCCGAGATTCCCAAACCTGCCCTCCATGATTAAGGTGGGTGTAACGGGCGGTATCGGCAGCGGCAAATCGACCGCCTGCCGTTTTTTTGCGGCCTGCGGCGCTCCGGTTTACGACTCCGACTCCCGGGCCAAGCGACTCATGGAGGAGGACGCTGCGTTGTGCCGGGCACTCCGCCTGCGTTTCGGCGAGGAGGTCTATTCCGCCGACGGATGCCTCGACCGGGCGCGTCTGGCCGCACGGGTCTTTTCCGATCCGGAGGAGCTTGCGGCGCTCAATGCGTTGGTGCACCCGGCCGTCATGCGCGATTTCGGGCGCTGGTGCGACGAACGTGCGGCGGCGGACTATGTCGTTCTGGAGAGCGCCATCCTGTTCGATGCCGGACTGGAGGGATATGTCGATCGCACGGTCGCGGTCACGGCACCGCTCGAAGAGCGTGTGGCGCGCACCTGCCGTCGCGACGGTGCCACCGAAGAGGAGGTGCGCCGCCGGATCGCCGTGCAGCTTCCCGAGGGGGAGTTGTGCCGCCGGGCCGATCATACTTTGATAAATACGGAGAGCGACTCGCTCCGCGAGCAGGTCGCCCGTCTGGATAAACTGTTCCGCGATGAAAATCGGAAATCTTGATTTTACCGCCGGACCGAAGGTCATGGCGATCGTCAATGTCACGCCCGACTCCTTTTTCGCCGGAAGCCGCACTCCCGATGCGGCGGCGGTCGAAGAGCGGGTCCGTGAGGTCGTGGCCGCCGGCTGCGACATGATCGACGTGGGGGGGTACTCCTCCCGCCCGGGCGCTGCCGAGGTATCGCCCGACGAGGAGTGGGAGCGGGTCGCCGCAGGACTCGCCGCCGTGCGGCGGCTGGCGCCCGGGATGCCCGTCTCGGTCGATACGTTCCGCGCCGAGGTGGCGCGGCGGGCGCTCGAATCGTTCGGCGAGGTGATCATCAACGACATTTCGGCCGGCACGCTCGACCCGCAGATGATCGATGTCGTGGCCGGACACGATGCGCCTTATGTCGCGATGCACATGCGGGGAACTCCTGCCGACATGCAGCGTTTCACGCAGTACGACGATGTCGTGGAGGAGGTCGTGCGCTATTTCCGCGAGCGGATCGAATTGTTCCGCCGCCGGGGTGTCCGCAGACTCGTGCTCGATCCCGGTTTCGGCTTCGCCAAGACCCTCGATCAGAATTACGAGCTGCTGCGCGGCCTGCACCGCCTCTGCGCGCTGGGCTGCCCGGTGCTGGCGGGCGTGTCGCGCAAGTCGATGATATATAAGGTGCTCGACACCACACCCGATCGGGCGCTGGCCGGTACGGTCGCCCTGGGGTGGGAGTGCCTGCGCCAGGGTGCTGCGGTCCTGCGGGTGCACGACGTGCGCGAGGCGGTCGATACGGTGCGGATCTTCAATCGTTTCAACGCATGATACGGGCGGTCGATATTCGCAAGAGATACGGTGCCCTGGAGGTGCTGCGGGGCGTTTCGCTGGAGGTCTCGCGGGGCGAGGTGGTCGCGATCGTCGGGGCCAGCGGTGCCGGCAAGACGACGCTGCTCCAGATTCTCGGCACCCTTTCGCGTGCCGATGGCGGGAGCCTGCTCATCGACGGCGAGGATGTCGCCGCGCTGGGCGACCGGGCCTTGTCGCGTTTCCGCAACGAGCGGATCGGCTTCGTCTTCCAGTTCCACCACCTGCTGCCCGAGTTCACGGCCTTCGAGAATGTCTGCATGCCCGGCTGGATCGGCCGCCGTCCCCGGGCCGAGGTCGAGCGCCGGGCCGGGGAGCTGCTGGCCCTCGTCGGACTCTCCGCACGGCGCGACCACAAACCGGGCCAGCTCTCCGGCGGCGAGCAGCAGCGCGTGGCCATCGCCCGTGCGCTCGTGAACGCTCCGGCGGTGCTTCTGGCCGACGAACCTTCGGGCAATCTCGACTCCCGCAACCGGGAGGAGATCCATCGCCTCTTCTTCGACCTGCGCGAGCGGCTCGGCCAGACCGTCGTTCTGGTCACGCACGACGAGTCGCTGGCCGCACAGGCTGACCGCCGCATCGTGATGAGCGACGGCTTGATTGTCGAACCCTGATTCCTTTTGTCCGTATGGTGGATGCCGAAGCCTTGCGCGAGTTGCTCGAGCGGTGGTACGACCGCTACAACCGGACCGATTTCATCGCGCCCGATCCCATCGGCGTGCCGCACCGCTTCACGGGGCGCGAGGACCGGGAGATCGCCGGCTTCCTCGCGGCGACGATCGCCTGGGGCAACCGCCGTGCGATCGTCGGCAACGCCTGCCGCATGATGCGCTGCATGGACGACGCGCCGGCCGATTTCGTGCGCAATGCCTCCGAGGAGGAGCTGCGCGGGCTGCGGGGCTGCGTCCACCGCACCTTCAACGGCGAGGACCTGATCGCCTGCGTGCGGGCCTTGCGCGCCCTTTGCCTGAAGTACGGTTCGCTCGGTGCTTTCTTCGAGGGGCGCTATGCCGCGACAGGGTCGATTCCCGCCGTGCTTTCCGAGTTCCGCCGCGAGTTTTTCTCCGTGCCCCATCCCGTCCGCTGCGAGAAACACGTCTCGTCGATCGACAAAGGCTCGGCCTGCAAGCGGCTGAACATGTACCTGCGCTGGATGGTGCGGCGCGACGACCGCGGGGTCGATTTCGGGCTTTGGCGCTCGATTCCCCCTGCGGCCCTCTATCTGCCGCTCGACCTCCATTCCGGTGCGGTGGCCCGTGCCCTGGGGCTGCTCGACCGGAGGCAGAACGACTGGCGTGCCGTCGAACGGGTCACGGAGGCGCTCCGGGCGTTCGACCCGCTCGATCCCGTGCGGTTCGATTTCGCGCTGTTCGGCGCGGGGATGGACGGATTTCTGAAAAAATAGCCATGTTTCGATTCAAACGATTTACCGTGTGCCAGGAGCGCTGCCCGATGAAGGTCGGAACCGACGGGGTGCTGCTCGGAGCGTGGGCGGAGGTCCGTCCCGACGACCGCCGGATGCTCGACATCGGCACGGGGACGGGCGTGATCGCCCTGATGCTGGCCCAGCGGAGCCAGGCCCGCGTCGAGGCCGTGGACATCGACCCCGACTGCGCGGAGCAGGCCGCCGGGAATTTCGCCGCCTCGCCCTGGAGCGGGCGGCTGGAGGTGCGCTGCCTCCCGGTCCAGGAGTACGAGTCCGGGGAGGGCTTCGACCTCATCGTCTCGAATCCTCCCTATTACGTCGGGTCGCTCCATTCGCCCGATCAGGGGCGCAACCGCGCCCGCCATGCCGATTCGCTCCCTTTCGGCGAGCTGGTCCGGGCGGTGGTGCGGCTGCTGGCCGACGGAGGACGTTTCGCGCTGATCCTTCCTCCTGACGAGATGCGTCTGTTCCGCTCGGCGGCGCTCGGGCGGCTCTTTCCCCTGCGGTGGACGGAGGTCTGCTCCACGCCCCGGCGCGGCGTGCGCCGCGTGCTGGCGGAGTTCGGTCTGCGGCCCGTTCCTCCGCCCGAGGCGGAGCGGCTGATCATTCAGGAGGGCGGTCCCGACTCGTACACGGAGCAATACCGCCGGCTGACCGGCGATTTCTACCTCGGATTTTGATAATCCGGGCAATTCGCGTAAATTTGTAAAAATTATAGCAATCGCATCATGAAGAAGATTCTGGGACTCTTTTCGCTGCTGCTGCTCGGCGTGCCGGCAGTCGCGCAACCCTACGATATGGCTCGCCTGGGCGTTTACTCGGATAACGGAGCGATCGTCGTCGGTCGTGCCGAGACCGCTCTGGCGGTCGATCTGACGGTGCGCTGCGAGCGGATCGTCTGCGGTCCTTATGCGCGCTATGCGCAGAAATTTCTCGGTTTGCGCGCTCCGCTGTCCGACCGTTCCGAATACTCGATCGCCGGGGCATCGGTAGCGCTGCTGCCCGACGACGTGCGCTATGCTTCGGCGGCAGCCCGGCTGCCCGAGGCCTCCGCCGTGCTGGAGGATCACGGTGCGCACGAAGCCTGCTTCGCCCGGCTGCAGGTCGATCGGATGGATGCGTCGGAGGCGTTCGATCTCCAGAGCGCGGCCCGTGAGGCGGCCTCGTCGATCTTCGCCCTGCGCAAGAAGCGGCTGGATCTGATCTGCGGCGAGGAGGGCGAGCATGTTTTCGGCGCGGGACTCCCTGCGGCGCTGGAGCGCCTGGAGCGCCTGGAGCAGGAGTATCTGGAGCTTTTCCTGGGCCGCCGGTTCGTTACCACCGAAACCCGCCGTTTCCGGGTGGTGCCCGCCGAGGGTGGGTTTCAGCAGATCGTCTGCCGTTTCAGCCAGACCGAAGGTATTCTGCCCGACGACGACCTGACGGGCGATATCCTCCTGTTGCAGTACGAGCCGCAGCGACTGGTCTGCGAGGTGCCTGCACCGGAGGGGAAGGCCGCGTCGGGTGCGGTGCCTTTCCGCATCGCTTCGCTGGTGCGCTGCTCGCTGCTGTTCGGCGGCGAGGTGTTGTGTGCGGAACAGCTTCCCCTTTTCCAGTTCGGGACGACCGTCGAACTGGCTCTGCCCAAAAACCGCTGATATGGATCGCACGTCACGCATGACCGCACTGCTGGGCCGCTTCCGGCGCGAGCGCAACGGAGCGGTAGCCGATGCGATGGGGTATCGCGGCCGGCGCTACGGGCTCAACTACGGCGTGAGCCTGCCGACGGTGCGGGCATTGGCCCGGGCCGAGGGGCGCGACCACGGGTTCGCCCGTTATCTTTTCCTTCAGGATGTGCGCGAGTTGCGTCTGGCGGCCTTGTGGATCGCCGATCCGGAGCGCATCGAAGCCGGGGAGTTCGCTTTCTGGGCCGCGGGAATCGTCAATTCCGAGCTGGCCGAGGAGTGTGCTTTCGCGCTGCTCGCGCGTGCACCCCGGGGCGAGGCGTGGTGCAGGACGTGGAGCGAAGCGCAGGAGGAGATGTTGCAATATGCCGCCCTCGTCGGAGCGGCGCGTATTCCGTCCGCCGATTTTCGGGAGTGGCTGCCCCGGCTGCATGCGCTGCTGACGGCCCAGCCCGATTCGGCCCTGCTCGCGCGCGGCGGCGTGGCGCTGTTGGCTGCGTCGCTGGCTTCGGGTGCGGTTCCGCCCGGGGAACTCGCGCGGCGAATCGCCTCCCTGCCCGAGGGCGGGGCCGCCCGGCATATCGCCGACGAACTCTCCTGGCGGATGGCCCTTTGAACGGCTCCTTCCGGGGGCAGATCGGTTCCGGTCGTTGTCGCCCGAATCCGCCTTACCGCGTTTATTCCGCTTTTTCTTCGTTTCTCCGCAATCCGGCAGCAACCCGCAGCGCAGCCGTGCCCGTTGTGCGCGGCATCGCTTCCGTGACGGAGGCTTTGCTGCGCGGCCGCTCCCGTTCGGAATAGCGGATCCGGCCCGTTCAGAAGATATACTCGTACTCGAACTCCTCGATCTCCTCAAGGGTGGTCTTGAGTTCCTCGTAGCTCATCGGCCCGTCGTTGCGCCAGAGCAGACTCCCTTCGCGGAAGAAGAGCAGCGCGGGGGTGCTGTGTATGCCGTAGCGGGCCAGCAGGTGCGCCGCCTCGGGCGAATAGGTGTCGATCCGGTAAATATCGACCCTCCCGTTCATGCGGCGCTCGAACAGGTCGAGTGCCGGTTCCATGAGCTGACAGGGGGTGCAGTGGGGCGTGAAGAAGTAAACCAGGGTAACGGCCTGTCGGCCGATGATTTTCTCGAAGTCTTTCATGGCTTTCCGTTTTTGTTGCTCTGAATCGAATATGCGACGGTTCCGCTTCGCATGCGATGGTTTCAAAAACGATGCCCGAATCGTGTGGTGCGGGAGAAAAAACGCTCCGCCGGCGGAGCGCGCGGCACAGCGTGCGATCCGCCCATGCACCTGTGTGCCGGGTCACTCTTCGGTAAAGAGCGCGCGCGGCAACTGGTCGATGCTGTTGATGGCGACCACCTCTATTTTCCGGGGCTTCTTGATCGAGGGATTCAGGTAGCCCGAGACGATGATTTTCCTGAATCCCAGCCGTGCCGCCTCGGCGATGCGCTGCTCGCTGCGGGGGGCGGGGCGCACCTCGCCCGATAGTCCGATTTCGCCCGCCATGCAGATCCCCTCGCCGATCGGGCGGTCGTAGTAGGGGGAGATCACGGCCGCGGTGACGGCCAGGTCGAGCCCCGGATCGGCGATGCGGAATCCGCCGGCGAAGTTGAGGAAGACATCCTTCGAGAACATCTTCATCCCCACCCGCTTTTCGAGTACGGCGAGCAGCATGTTCATGCGGCGGCTGTCGTAGCCGGTGGCGCTGCGCTGCGGGGTGCCGTAGGCGGCGTTGCCGACCAGCGCCTGCACCTCGATCAGGTAGGGACGCACCCCATCGACCGAAGCGCCGACGGCGATGCCGCTCAGGGGCGTTTCGTAGTGGGTCAGCAGGATCTCCGACGGATTATCGACCTCGCGCAGCCCTGCGTCGAGCATCTCGAAGACCCCGATTTCGAACGTGGCGCCGAAGCGGTTCTTGATGCCGCGCAGGATGCGGTATATGAGGTTGCCGTCGCCCTCGAACTGGAGCACGACATCGACGATATGTTCCAGGATCTTCGGTCCGGCGATGGTGCCGTCCTTGGTAATGTGGCCGATGATGAAGATCGACGTACCGGTCGATTTGGCGTACTTGAGCAGCGAGGCGGCGCATTCGCGGATCTGGGAGACGCTTCCGGCCGACGATTCGAGCGTCTCGGTGTAGATGGTCTGGATCGAGTCGATCACGACCAGGTCGGGGCGCAGCTCCTCGATCTGGGCGAGTATGTTTTCGAGCAGCGTCTCGGCGTAGATCAGGCACTCCTCGTTGCCCACGCCCAGCCGCAGCGCCCGCATCTTGATCTGCTCGGCCGACTCCTCGCCCGAGACGTAAAGCGTCTTGAGTCCGTTGGCCGCCAGGGCGATCTGAAGGCTGAGCGTCGATTTTCCGATGCCCGGCTCTCCGCCGAGCAGCACGAGCGAGCCGGGGACCAGTCCGCCGCCCAGCACGCGGTTTACCTCCTTGTTGCCCAGGTCGATGCGGCGGTGGTCGCTCTCGCGGATCTCCCGCACGGGCTGCGGGCGGCTCTTGGGCAGGTTCGCGATCGAGGCGATCGTTCCCGTGCCCGACTCCCGTGCGACGATCTCCTCGGCGAAGGTGTTCCATTCGCCGCACGAGGGGCAGCGCCCCAACCATTTGGGGGCTTCGAAACCGCAGTTGCGGCAGAAAAACGCTTTCTTGACTTTAGCCATAGGGTTCGTTGGGGAGTGTGCGGGTCAGCGGATGAAGAATCGGTAGATGTCGTTGCCGTTGGCGTAGAGCAGCAGGGCGAGGATGATCAGCAGGCCGATATACTGGGCCGTTTCGAGGAAACGGTCGCTCGGCTTGCGTCCCGTGACCATCTCCCAGAGCGTGAAGAGCGCGTGCCCGCCGTCCAGCCCCGGGATCGGCAGCAGGTTCATGACGGCCAGGATGATCGACAGGAAGGCGGTGCGCAGCCAGAACTCCTCCCAGTTCCAGTAGGTCGGGAAGATGCTGCCGATGGCGACGAAGCCGCCCAGCTCCTCGTACATTTTCGTTTTGGGCTGCACGATCAGCTTGAGCTGCTCCCAGTAGCCCGCCACCGTGCGGCCCGCCTTGCGGATGCCCGCCGGCACCGATTCGGCGAGGGTGTAGTGCTGCGTGCGCAGCGAGTAGGGGTTGCGGGCGATTACACCCAGCCGTCCCTCCTGTCTCGTATACCCATCT
>JAIEHQ010000093.1 GCA_029065825.1 Alistipes sp. | reverse complement strand
GCCACGATCCGGTCGCGGACATATTCGAAGGCCGCGCGGTTGGCCGCGGCGATCGGCTCGCCCGGCTCCTGCGGGATCTTCAGCGGGTCGATCGGTTTGCCGTTCTTCCAGACTCGGTAGTCGAGGTGGGGGCCCGTCGAGGTGCCGGTGCTGCCCACGTAGCCGATCAGTTGCCCCTGCGTCACGCGTGCGCCCCGGGCGATCCCCTTGGCGAAGCCGCTCAGGTGGAGGTAGCCCGTGGTGTAGCCGTTGTTGTGCTGGATCTTCAGGGTGTTGCCTCCGCCTCCGCCCCAGCCCTTGAAGACGACCGTGCCGTCGGCCACGGCGTGCACCGGAGTCCCTTTCGGCGCGGCGAAATCGACTCCCGTATGCGCCCGGTAAACCTTGTGGACGGGATGGAGCCGCCGGTAGGTAAAGCGGGAGCTGATGCGGGTGTATTTGAGCGGCGTGATGAGCAGCTGCTTGCGCAGGCTGTTGCCATCTGTGTCCCAGTAGGCGATTTTGTTGCCCTGACGGAAGGGGATGGCGTAGTAGGTTTTGCCGCCGAAGTCGAACTTCGCCCCCCAGATGCGGCCGATGCCCGCCGAGAGGGTGTCGATCATGCGTTCGTCGTAGATGACCGTGAAGCTGTCGCCCTTCTGGAGGTTGAAGAAGCTGACGGTCGATTGGTAGATGTCCTCCATCTCCGCGGCCAGCGCAGCGGGCATGCCCGCTCCGACGATCGCCTCCCAGAGCGACGAGCGGATCTCGGCGGTCTTCTTCAGGCGGCGGATGTCGTACGACCTTTCGCCCGTGGTAACGGCCAGCGAGTCGTCCGCCAGCCGGAAGGTAACGTATTGCGAGAGGTTGCGTTCATAGACCAGATAGTCCAGATGGGGGGCGTTGAGCGAGTCTTCGTGGATGAAGGCCGTGTAGTTCTGGCCCGCGCGGATGTTGCGCAGCGGGAATACCTCGCGTGCGATTTTGTCGAGCCGGTCGATGTCGCGGGCCGGCACGCCGTAGCGGCCCAGAATGCCGCCGAGCGTCTCGCCCGGACCGATGATCTGCCGCTCGATGCGATAGTCGTCGGCGACGATGCCGTAGAGGAGGGTCGGTTCGGGAAGCTGTCCGCACTCCGAAGCGCTGTCCGGGGCGGTGCGATGACATGCGGCCGCGAGCGACAGGACGGCCAGCAGGACGGTTGTTCTGATGCGTGGATTCATACCAGCAAAGATAACGAAATAACGCGAAGATAGCGTATGCCGGAGGACGAATTTTCCGTTGTTTCTCAAGTTTTGCGTCGATTCCTTTGTAATTCTCTCGATAGTTGCTACCTTTGGTTGCTGAATGCCGAAATTTTTCTGATGCCGAATTTTTTGCTGATAACCGCGTCGTATCTGTATAAGCTGGGGGTCGTGTTGCGCCACCGGCTTTTCGATTGGGGCGTGCTCAAGCAGGAGCGGTTCGACATTCCGATCGTCTGCATCGGCAACATTACCGTCGGCGGCACGGGCAAGACCCCTATGGCCGAGATGATTATCTCCTATATGTCGCAGACGCACCGCGTGGCGCTCCTCTCGCGCGGCTACGGCCGGCGGACGAAAGGCTATCGCGAGGTCGCGGTCGGGGCGCACTACCGCGAGGTGGGCGACGAGCCGCTGCAGATCAAGCGCAAGTTTCCCGACACGGTGGTGGTGGTCTGCGAGAAGCGGGCCGAGGCCATCCGGCGGATCCGGCGGGAGCATCCCGAGGTCGATCTGATCGTCATGGACGACGGCTTCCAGCACCGCTATGTGGCCCCGAAGATCAACATCGTGATGATCGATGCCACGCGACCCGTGCAGCACGACCGGATGCTGCCTCTGGGCAACCTGCGCGACCTGCCCGAGCAGCTGCACCGCGCCAACTATTTCATCGTGACCAAGTGTCCCGAGAACATGGCTCCGATCGACCGGCGCATCCTGCGCAAGGTGCTGGTGCAGGTCGCCTACCAGCGGGTCTATTTTACCCGTTTCGAGAGCTTCCGCCCGCAGCCGCTCTTCCCCGAAGAGGCGGTCGGGGAGTTGCACTACGGCCAGCCCGTGATCGCCATGTCGGGCATCGGCAATCCCGGCCCGTTCGTCGAGGGGCTGCGCGGCAGCTATCGGGTGGTGGAGGACGTGCGTTTCGACGATCACCACGTCTATCGTGTCAAGGACATGAATCTGGTCGGAAATTTGCTGGCCCGTCATCCGGAGGCGATACTCATCACGACCGAAAAGGATGCGGTCAAGATGGCGCACCCCGGGAAGATTCCCGCGGAGGTGCGGCGCAAAATGTATTTTCTGCCTATAAATATTTCATTCATAGACGATTCGGAAACGGATTTTCTGCAAAAACTGGAGTGCGATGTTAGAGAAGATGAAACAGACGGCGGCATTCATAGCCGCTGAGACGGGCGACTTCCGTCCGGAGGTGGGCATTATTCTCGGTACGGGACTCGGCGATTTCGCCGAACGTATCGAAGTAAGGAGTTCGATCGAGTACAAGGATATTCCCGATTTTCCCGTTTCGACGGTCGAGGGACACAAGGGGCGCCTGATCTTCGGCATGCTCGAGGGGCACCGCGTGGTGGCGATGCAGGGCCGCTTCCACTATTACGAGGGCTACACCATGCAGCAGGTTACCTTCCCGGTGCGGGTGCTCAAGCTGCTCGGGATCCGCTATCTGTTCGTGTCGAACGCCAGCGGCGGCGTGAACACCTCCTTCAGCGTGGGCGACCTGATGGTCATCACGGACCACATCAACCTGATGCCCAATCCGCTGATCGGTCCCAATCTGGCCGAACTGGGGCCCCGCTTCCCCGACATGCACAACTGCTACGACCGCGAGTTGATCGCGCGGGCCACCCGCATCGCCGAGGAGCGGAACATCAAGCTCCAGTACGGCGTGTACGTGGGCGGCACGGGACCGACCTTCGAGACGCAGGCCGAGTACCGCTATTTCAAGGCGATCGGCGGCGATGCCGCGGGCATGTCCACCGTGCCGGAGGTAATCGTGGCGCGCCACATGTCGCTTCCCGTCTTCGGCGTGTCGGTCATCACGAACTGCGGACTGAGCGACGAGGTCGGCGATCACGAGGACGTGCAGCGCCAGGGTGCGAAGGCAGGCCGCAAGATGGCCGAGCTCTTCATGGAGATGATACGAACGTTATAAAAAATACCGACGATGGTAAATAAGGTAATTCTGATCGGCAATGTAGGCATGGATCCGGAGGTGCGCACCCTCGAGAGCGGCGCGAAGGTGGCGCGGGTGCGTCTGGCGACGACCGAGCGTCTGTTCGACCGTCAGGCCAACGAGACGCGCGAACACACCGAGTGGCACACGATCACGCTCTGGCGCGGCCTGGCCGACGTGGTGGACCGTTACGTGAACAAGGGATCGCAGATCTATATCGAGGGGCGTTTGCGCACCCGCGAATGGACCGACAAGGATAACAACAAGCGTTATTCGACCGAGATCCTGGCCGACGACATGAAGCTGCTGGGCCGCCGGAGCGACAATCAGCCGGCCGGAGGCTCCGCAGCCGGCGGATATGCCGCACAGCAGCAGGCCTACCGGCAGCCCGCCGCCGCACAGCCGGCGGTCGCGCCTGCGGCCGACGATCCGGACGATCTCCCCTTCTGATAAGGAGCTGGTATTCGCTATGCGAGTTCCCCTCCGTTCCCGATCGGGAGCGGAGGGGAACTCTTTTCGTTTGTTCGCAAGTTCGTCGGGCGGGCTGCCGCGCTCTTTTTCCGGGAGGGACACTCGGAGCGTCCGATTCCGAAGCGGACGCAACTCTGCGCGAAAGGAGTGGCAGAAGGCCGGGGGCATCGTCATGCGCCCCGCAGCCTACCCGAGCAGCATCTCGCGCAGCTCTTCCACGTCGGCGGCGATGCGGCCGGCTCCCGCAGCCTCCAGCTCCTCGCGGCTGCCGTAGCCGTAGAGTACGCCGAGCGAGGCGATGCCGACGCTCCGCGCACCGATAATGTCGTGTTTGCGGTCGCCGATCATCACGACCGATCCGAGGTCGGAGATGCCGCTGCGGGCGATCACGTCGGCGATCACGTCGGCCTTGGAGGGCAGCGATCCGTCGAGTCCCGTGCCGCCGACGAGCGTGAAGTGGCGGGCGATGTCGAAGTGGTCGAGGATCCGTTCGGCGAAGACGCGCGGTTTGGAGGTGGCGACGTAGAGCCGGCGGCCCGCTGCGACCAGCGAGGCGAGCAGCTCCGGAATTCCTTCGTAGAGCCGGTTTTCGAAGATGCCCCGCTCGGTAAAGTATTCGCGCGAGAAGGCGATCGCCTCGCGCGCCCGGGCTTCGTCGAAGCCGTAGTGTTCCCGGTAGGATTCGATGAAGGGCGGCCCGATGAAGGGGCAGAGACTCTTCAGGTCGGTCACTTCGATGCCGAAGCGGCGCAGGGCGTACTGCACCGAGCGGGTAATTCCCTCCATCGGGTCGGTCAGCGTGCCGTCGAGGTCGAAAAAGAGCGATTCGTAGCGTTGCATGCGGATTTTCTTTTAATCTTCGCGCAGGAATACGGCGGCCGTGCGCGAGGTGTTGTAGATGCGGATGCGGGGCAGCTCGTCCTCCTCGGCCGGGCGGGAGAAGTGGCGGCCCTGCATCGAGGCCCGTCCGGTGCCGCCGAAGCGCGGCTCGTCGGTCGAGAGCAGCGGCCGGTAGCAGCCCGGAGCCTGCACCCGCACCTCGTATTCGGGCAGCGAGGCCGAGGGACTCCAGTTGAAGACGAAGAGCAGGTCGCCGTGCGAGAAGGCCATCGTCTGCCGTTCGGCATCCATCTGGAGGCAGTAGGGGTATCCGTCGCGCAGCACGCCGTAGCGTTCGACCAGGGAGAGCATCTCGCGGTCGAACGCCGCCAGGAAGGCGTAGCGCAGCGACGCGTCGTCGGCCAGAGACCACTGCCGCCGGGCGTGGGCGTAGCTCCAGCCGTTGCCCGCACGCGGGAAATCGATCCACTCGGGGTGGCCGAACTCGTTGCCCATGAAGTTGAGGTAGGCATCGCCGCCCGCTGCGATCGTCGCCAGGCGGATCATCTTGTGGAGGGCCATGC
Organism: Alistipes sp.; assembly: GCA_029065825.1. GTDB lineage: Bacteria > Bacteroidota > Bacteroidia > Bacteroidales > Rikenellaceae > Alistipes. The sequence goes on along the minus strand of JAIEHQ010000093.1, from coordinate 3,480 downwards.
CCCGGTCGATGACGGGGTTTTGCGTCTTGCGGTCCATGCTGTCGTACATGCGGCTGCCCATCAGCCGGAAGGCGAGGGTCTGGTCGCCCACCAGCGCCTGGTCGTGCGATTCGGCGTAGGCCACCGTGCCGATGCCGGGCAGCCGGTCGGTCAGCACCTGCCAGATGGCGTGGATGTCCCACTGCTCGTCGGGCACCTCCTTGAGCAGGCGGATCCAGAAGTCGGGCTGGGCCATCGCCAGCCGGTAGTCGAAGCCGATGCCCCCCTCCTCCGCAGGGACGGCGATCCCGGGCATGCCGCTGACCTCCTCGGCGATCGTGACCGCCTCGGGGCGGAACTCGTGCACGAGCCGGTTGGCGAGCGTCAGGTAGCGGATCGCTTCCAGATCGACGGCCGCGTCGAAATATTTCTCGCGGCTGTCGAACTCCGTGTGTCCGTGGTGGCGGTAGAGCATCGAGCTGACTCCGTCGAAGCGGAAGCCGTCGAAATGGAACTCGTCGAGCCAGTATTTGATGTTCGAGAGCAGGAAGTGGCGCACCTGCTCCTTGCCGTAGTCGAAGGTCTTCGAGTCCCAGTAAGGCTGTTCGCCGGCCTCGCCCGGCAGGGAGTAGAGCCGGTCGGTGCCGTCCAGCTCGTTGATCCCCTCGTTGAGGTTGCGGACGTAGTGGGCGTGGACCAGGTCCATGATGACCGCCAGACCCAGTTCGTGGGCGCGCCGGACCAGCTCCTTCAGCTCCTCGGGGGTGCCGAAGCGCGACGAAGGGGCGAAGAAGTTGGCCACGTGGTAGCCGAAAGAGCCGTAGTAGGGGTGCTCCGCGATGCCCATCAGCTGCACGGCCGTGTAGCCCGCCTGCCGGATGCGGGGCAGGATCCGCTCGGCGAACTCCGCGTAGCCGCTCACCCCCTCGCGCTCCTGGGCCATCCCTATGTGGGCTTCGTAGATGAGCAGGTCCCGGCCGCGCACGTCGGCGGGACGGTCGCCCCGCCAGTCGAAGGGTGCGGGATTCCAGAACTGGGCCGTGAAGTTTTTGGTCCGCTCGTCCTGCACCACGCGCGTGGCGTAGGCGGGAATGCGGTCGAGCCAGCCGTTGTCGCCGTGGACGTGGATCTTGTAGAGCGATCCGTGCGTGAGCCGGTCGGCGTAGAGCGCGTCGGGCAGGAAGATGCTCCAGACTCCGTCGGGGCTCCGGTCGAGCCGCAGCGAGGTGCGTTGCCAGCCGTTGAAGTCGCCCGTAAGGAACACGTCGTGCGCGCCCGGCAGCCATTCGCGCAGCCACCAGCCGCCGAGCGCCGGGTCGTATTGCCAGCCGAAGTGGCGGTAGCCGTTGGCGTAGTCCGTGAGCGAACGGCCCGACGCGGCGATGCGGCGCAGTTCCGAAAGGTAGGCTTCGTGGCGTGCGGCGAGTTGCCGTTCGACCGGAAGCAGCCACTCGTCGCGTTCGACGATCGGCAGTCTTTGAGGCGAATTTCCCATGTGTGCGGTACGATTTATACAAAAATAGCAAAAGTTTTCCTATATTTGTTCCCGATATGGATTGAATTACAAACGGGAAACATTTCAAATCATTATTTAACCTCTTTAATTTTCACTCAATTCTATGTTTAAAGGACAACCCAAAGGTCTGTACGCGCTGGCGCTCGCCAATACCGGCGAACGTTTCGGCTACTACACCATGTTGGCGATCTTCACCCTGTTCCTGCAGGCGAAGTTCGGCTTCTCGGCGTCGGTGACATCCAACATCTTCGCCGGATTCCTCGCGCTGGTTTACTTCCTCCCCGTGCTGGGCGGCTGGCTGGCCGATAAGTTCGGTTACGGCAAGATGGTAACGTCGGGTATCATCGTCATGTTCCTCGGTTATGTCTTCCTGGCCATTCCGACGGGCAACAACGCCGGCGGCGTAGCGGCGATGGTCGGCGCACTGGTAATGATCGCACTCGGTACGGGCCTCTTCAAGGGTAACCTGCAGGTGATGGTCGGCAACCTTTACGACGATCCGAAATATTCGGCCAAACGCGATACGGCTTTCTCGATCTTCTACATGGCCATCAACATCGGCGCGCTGTTCGCACCGACGGCCGCCGAGAAGATTACCGAGTGGTACATGGGCAAGGCCAATCTGAGCTACAACGGCGACATTCCGGCTCTGGCGCACCAGTATCTGGACGGTACGCTGTCGGGCGACGCGCTGGCCAAGTTCACGGATCTGGCCGCACAGCAGGGTGCCCAGTATGTGAACGACCTGCACGCTTTCGCCAACGAATACATCGACTGCCTGGCCGGCTCCTACCACTGGGGCTTCGCCGTCGCCTGCGTGTCGCTGGTGATTTCGATGCTGATCTACGTCTTCGGCCGCAAGACCTTCAAGCACGCCGACGTGAATGCCAAGCAGGCTGCCGTGTCGGGCAACAAGGAGGCTGCCGTCGAGCTGACTCCCGCGCAGACCAAGTCGCGCGTGACGGCGCTGCTGCTCGTCTTCGCCGTGGTGATCTTCTTCTGGATGGCTTTCCACCAGAACGGTCTGACGCTGACCTTCTTCGCCCGCGACTATACGGATACTACGGCTAACGGCCTGACCCGTATCGGTTTCGACGTAATCAACCTCGTGCTCATCATCGTGGCGGTTTACGCGCTCTTCTCGGCCGTTCAGTCGGACAAGGGCCGTTCGAAGCTCACTTCGTTCGCGGTAATGGTTGCGGCGCTGGGTCTGCTCGCATGGAAGTACGTGTCGATGGGCGATGCCTCGATCGCGATTCTGCCGCAGAAGTTCCAGCAGTTCAACCCCTTCTTCGTCGTTGCGCTGACTCCGGTTTCGATGGCCGTGTTCGGTGCGCTGGCCAAGCGCGGCAAGGAGCCTTCCGCACCGCGTAAGATCGGTATCGGCATGTTCATCGCCGCTGTCGGCTTCTCGATCATGGCGCTCGGTTCGATCGGTCTGCCTATTCCGGACGATCTCTCGTCGGTAACGACCGACTACCGCGTGACCCCGAATCTGCTGATCGGCACCTACCTCGTGCTGACTTTCGCCGAGTTGTTCCTTTCGCCGATGGGCATCTCGTTCGTCTCGAAGGTGGCTCCTCCCAAGTACAAGGGTCTGATGATGGGCGGCTGGTTCGCGGCTACGGCCATCGGCAACTACATGGTCGCAATCATCGGCATGCTGTGGGGCGGTCTTCCGTTGTGGGTGCTCTGGGCGATCCTGATCGGTCTCTGCCTGCTCTCGGCGCTGTTCATCTTCTCGATCATGAAGAAGCTCGAAGCGGCTACCAACGATGCCTGATACCGCGGTTTGCGATAAACTGGCGCCACCCTGCAAGGGTGGCGCTTTTTTTTGCGCCCGGTGTGTGCGTGAGTTTTTTACGATATGTGCGAATTTACAAGAGAAAACATGAAAACTTTTTTCGTCTCATAAGTTTTATCTCTATATTTGTCCCCGCAACAAAACGGAGAACTACGATCATGGCTTTATCGAGGGAATATAT
>JAIEHQ010000092.1 GCA_029065825.1 Alistipes sp. | reverse complement strand
GACATGCAGCATGCGGGCGAAGAAACCGTCCATGAAGTCGAACGCCACACCCGCGACGATCAGCCAGAAGGCCAGCGTCAGGTCGTCGTGCATGAACGCCGCGGCAACAGCCAGCGCCCCGCACAACAAATTCATCAAGGTCAATAAATTGGGAACCGTAAAAAGTCGTATCCGCATATTCCGGAGGTTAATTTCGCATATAGGGGACAAATATAGCAAAAAAATCTTTATCTTTGTCTATCGAACTCCCGCCCCGCGGGAAAACGTGCCGGCCGAAGCACCCGAACGCCTCACGGCACCACCGGAAAATCAAGACGATAAGAAAATCAGAAATATGGATCGACACACCTACTGCATCATCATGGCCGGCGGCATCGGAAGCCGTTTCTGGCCCAAAAGCCGGTTGTCCCGCCCCAAACAGTTCCTCGACATTCTCGGCACGGGCAGAACGTTCCTGCGCATGACCTACGAACGATTCGCCGGCATCGTGCCGCCCGAGAACTTCATCGTGGCGACCAACGCCCGCTACCGCGAAACGGTACTCGAACAGCTGCCCGAGCTGACACCCGGCCAGGTCCTCTGCGAGCCGGTCGGCCGCAACACGGCACCCTGCATCTGCTACGCCGCCTACCGGCTCCGGAAGAGCGACCCCGAGGCGCGGATGATCGTCACGCCGGCCGACCACCTGATTCTCGACGAACGGGAGTTCCGCCCGCTGATCGGGGAATGCCTCGACTTCGTGGAGGAACACGCGGCGCTGATGACCGTCGGAATCGAGCCGACACGCCCCGAGACGGGCTACGGCTACATCCAAGTGTCCGACGAGCAGCGGATCAGCAAGGTCAAGAGCTTTACCGAGAAACCCGACGAAGAGCTGGCGCGCACCTTCATCCAATGCGGCGAATTTCTCTGGAATTCGGGCATATTCATCTGGAAAGCGAGCGACATCATCGACGCGATCCAGCGCTACCTGCCCGAGCACCACGCCCTCTTCTCGGCCATCGAGCCGGCCCTGAACACCCCCGGCGAGGAGGAGGCCATCGCCCGCGTCTTCGCCGAATGCCGTCCCATATCGATCGACTACGGCGTGATGGAGCACGCCGACAATGTCTATGTACGGCGGGGCGACATCGGCTGGAGCGACGTGGGCACCTGGGGGGCCTACTACCGCGAGGCGCGCAAGGACCGCTATGCCAACGCCAAGCCAGAGAAGGGCTGCTACACCGACGAGAGTACGCGCAGCTGCATCATCTCGCTGCCCGAGAACAAGATCGCCGTCATCAACGGCCTGCGGGAGTTCATCATCGTGGACACGGAGGACGTGCTGATGATCTGCCCCCGCAGCGAGGAACAGCGCATCAAGAAATTCATCGACGAAGTGAAATACAACGAGGGAGACAAACACATCTAAGCACATCCGCCATGACCTCCACCGAACTGCTCGAAATTTTCCTGCGCCACCCGCGCATCTCGACCGACTCGCGCCGCATCGTCCCCGGCTCGATCTTCTTCGCGCTGCACGGCGCATCGTTCGACGGCAACCGCTTCGCCTGCGACGCGCTGGCCGCAGGAGCCGCGCTGGCCGTCGTGGACGACCCCACGCTCGCGGCCGGACATCCCGAAGCGGCCGGCCGACTCATCCTCGTGGAGGACACCCTCCGGACGCTTCAGGAGCTGGCCCGCGCCTACCGGCGCAGGCTGGGGATTCCGATCCTCGCCATAACGGGCAGCAACGGCAAGACGACCACCAAGGAGCTGGTCGCCCGCGTGCTGGAGGGAAAGTACCGGGTGTACGCCACGCGGGGCAACCTCAACAACCACATCGGCGTGCCGCTGACCCTGCTGGACATGGGGCCGGAGACGCAGTTCGGAGTGGTCGAGATGGGGGCGAGCGCCTGCGGAGAGATCGCCCTGCTCTGCTCGATCGCCGAGCCGGACTACGGAATCATTACCAACGTCGGACGCGCCCACCTCGAAGGGTTCGGAGGTCCCGAAGGCATCCGGCGGGGCAAGGGCGAGCTGTTCGACAGCCTGAACGCCCGGGGCGGCCGCGCCTTCGTTCGGCTCGAGGACGCGACGCTGCTGGCAATGGCGCAGGAGCGTCCGACGCTCGCAGCCACCCGCTACCCGACCGCCTCGGCCGACGGCATGGAACACCGGCTCGAGGGGGACTACAACCGCTTCAACGTGGCGGCGGCGGCCGCCATCGGCCGCCACTTCGGCATCGACGAGGAGTCGATCCGCCGCGCAATCGCCTCCTACCGGCCGGACAACCACCGCTCGCAGCGCGTCGAGACCGACCGCAACACACTGGTGCTCGACTGCTACAACGCCAACCCGTCGAGCATGGAGGCTTCGATCCGTAACTTCGCCGCCGAACCGACGCACCCGCACAAAGAGAAGGTGCTGATCCTCGGCGATATGCTCGAACTGGGCCGCTGGTCGGACGAAGAGCACCGCCGCATCGTCGCGCTGGCCGCATCGATCGCCGGCGCACGGCTGCTGCTGGTCGGGCCGCACTTCGCGGCGGCCTGCGCCCGCACCTCGCTTCCGCACGCCCGCACGGAACTCTTCCCCTCGCGGGAGGAGCTGAGCCGGGCGCTTGCGCAAGCCCCGATACGCGACGCGCTGATTCTCATCAAAGGGTCGCACGGCATCGGACTGGAACAGCTGACCGGCCTGTTGTAAGCGCGCGCTGCAGAATCCGGCTGCGCAAAACCGACGGGCAAGGAGAGCCGCGCACGAAAACAGACATTACCCATACGAAACAACGACGGTCGGTGCCCTCGCTTCCGGCCGACATAAAACAGCAAAGTCATGAAAACTACGAAAATCATCCTCGCGCTCTTGCTGACCGCCATTGCGGCAACAGCGGCCGCCCACGAAAAGCCGCTCAGCGTCGTCCGCCCCTGGGGCACGATGCACGGCACCCTCC
>JAIEHQ010000091.1 GCA_029065825.1 Alistipes sp. | reverse complement strand
TTGTTCCTCTCCGAGTACGATGCACCGCAAGATCCGCCATATCCTCATGCTGCTCTGCACGCTGCCGGCCGTCGCCGGCGCTGCGGCACGAAGCGCATGCGTCCCCGCCGATTCGGTCATCCGCATGGAGAGCGTCCAGGTCACGGCCGTAAAACAGGGCCTCGCGCTGCGGGAGCTTCCCGTCGCGGCCTCGGTCCTGCGGCGTACGGAACTCGAACGCCGCAGGATCGCCACCGTGCGCGATGCAGCCCAAGCGGTCCCCAACTTCCACATTCCGGAGTACGGATCGCGCATGACCTCGTCGCTCTACGTCCGGGGGCTGGGCGCCCGCATCGACCAGCCGGTCATGGGACTCAACATCGACAACGTTCCCTACCTCAACAAAGACACCTACGACCTCGACCTGACGGACATCGACCGCATCGAGATCCTGCGGGGACCGCAAAGCACCCTTTTCGGCCGCAACACGATGGGCGGCGTGATCAACATCTACACCCTCTCGCCACTGAGCTACCAGGGAGTGCGCCTGGGAATCGACTACGGCAGCGGCAACACGCAGCGCTACCGGGCCTCGGTCTATCACAAGATCGGCGAACAGCTGGGCTTCTCGCTCTCGGGCCACTACGGCCGCAGCGACGGCTTCTTCCGCAACCTCCGCACCGGGGAGCGGTGCGACTGGGAGCGCGACGGCGGAGCGCGCCTGAAGCTGCAATACAACGACAACGGCCGCCTGCGCATCGAGAACACCCTCGCCTTCACGGCACTGCGGCAGGGCGGCTACCCCTATGCCTCGGCAGAAACGGGACGGATCGACTACAACGATCCCTGCGGATACCGCCGCACCGGCCTGAGCGAAGGACTCACGATCCGCCGCAAGGCCGGGCGCTTCTCCGTCACGAGCATTACCGGCTACCAGTACCTCGACGACCGCATGACCCTCGACCAGGATTTCCTGCCCGTGAGCTACTTCACGCTCACGCAGCAGCGGCACGAACATGCCGTGACGGAAGATCTGATCCTGCGGTCGGAGCAAACGAGCCCCTACCGCTGGCTCTTCGGTGCCTTCGCCTTCTTCCGCCACACGGCGATGGAGGCCCCCGTGGTATTCAAGGAGGACGGTTTGCGGCATCTGATTCTCGACCGCTTCGAGCAGCAGGGAGTTCATGCCGGCTGGGAGAGCGACGAATTCCTGCTCGACAGCCGGTTCCGCACCCCCGATTACGGCGGAGCGCTCTACCACGAATCGACCTTCGAACGGGGGCGCTGGCGCTTCACGGCCGGCGTGCGCATCGACCTGGAGGCCTCGCGCCTGAGCTACCGCAGCCGGGCAGCGGCGGCCTACTGGACCGCGACCTCCGACGGCACGGTCTATCCGCACGACCTGCGGGTGGACGAATCGGGGCGGCTCCGCCAGTCGTTCGTCGAGCTGCTCCCCAGGCTGGCGGTGCAGCTGCGCCTGGGTGCCGCACGCCGCAACACGCTCTACGCCACCGTATCCAAAGGCTACAAGGCAGGCGGGTTCAACACCCAGATGTTCTCCGACGTACTCCAGCAGCTGGTCATGAAGGAGATGGGCTTCGGCTCGCTCTACGACGTGGCGGACGTAGTGACCTACAAGCCCGAAAAGAGCTGGAACTACGAAATCGGAGCACACCTCTCCAACGCCTCGCACACGCTGGAAAGCGATGCGGCGCTCTTCCTGATCGACTGCCGCGACCAGCAGCTGACGGTATTTCCCGAAGGACAGATCACGGGCCGCATGATGACCAACGCCGGCCGCACACGCAGCTTCGGCGGCGAATTCTCCATGCGGGCCACCCCCTGGGAGCCGCTGGCGCTGCAACTCTCCTACGGCTACACGCACGCCACCTTCGTGCGCTTCGACACCGGCCGCGCCGACTACGCCGGCCGCTTCATCCCCTACGCCCCGCAGCACACGCTCCACGCTTCGGCCGCATATACCATCCGCACGCACCGCTCCTGGCTCGACGCGATCGTCGTGCGCGCGGCCGCCGACTGCACCGGTCCCCTCTACTGGAACGAGGAGAACAGTCTGCGGCAACCCTTCTACGCGCTGCTCGAAGCCTCCGTGCGGTTCGAACACCGCCGCTGGGCACTCGACCTGTGGGGCCGCAACCTGACCGATGCCCGCTACGCGACGTTCTGCTTCGAGTCGATCGGCAACTCGTTCCTGCAGCGCGGACGGCCCCGCACCTTCGGGGTGTCGCTCAGCCTCTTCCTCTGACAAACATTCAAAAACAGACGATACCATGAAAAAATTCTTCGCACTCCCGCTCCTCTGCTGCCTTCTGGCCCTCGGCTCGTGCAGCGACTCCGACACCCCGACTCCCGACGACGGTCTTCCCGCCGGCTACGTCGCAGCCTCGGGAAACGATGCGCTGCAGGCAGGAGAGATCACGGGCGAGATGCTCTTCTTCGGCCATTCGACCGTCCGCACGATCGGCTCCGACGAAACATTCACGGACTCGAAAGCACTCTTCGAACTGATTCCCGAAGGCTCGGGCACCGCCCGGCTGCTGATGCACGAGACGCGGTTCGCCGCCACGATGCCGGCACTCGAGATGGAGCTTCCGGCACTCGCCTGCACCGGCTCGGAGCGGACGCTCGACCTGACGGCCGCTACGCTGATCCCCGAAATCAAGGGCACCCCCTACGAGCGCTACGCCATCACAGCCCTCTCGGGACGGGTGGAAGAGACCGTGTTCCGCGTGACCTTTACCTGCGCGGGCCGGTTCGACGTAACATACGAAGGTGTGCTGATCGTCCGCAAATAGCCCCGGAAAGAGGGCCGCAATGCGCTCGGGCGAAAAAAGCCGATCAAGCTGACGCTTGCTTCTGCGCTCGACTTTTCGCACTTTGGCTCCGCCGTAGATACTCCGGTCTCGGCATAATCAAGCTGACGCTTGCTTCTGCGCTCGACTTTTCGCACTTTGGCTCCGCCGTAGATACTCCGGTCTCGGCATAATCAAGCTGACGCTTGCTTCTGCGCTCGACTTTTCGTATCTTTGTCTGCCGATCCGGGAAGGAGGGAGATACCTCCCCGCCCGTTCCGCACAACGAACCGAGTAGAAAAAAAGAAAAACATGAAACCCGAATACAGACCTTTCGTCGATGATCTGATCGACCTGGCCGTACGCGAAGACATCGGCGACGGCGACCACACCTCGCTCTGCTGCATCCCCGCGACCCAGCGGGGCCGCATGCGCCTGCTCTGCAAACAGGAGGGGGTATTGGCCGGCGTGGAGATCGCCCGCATGGTCTTCGAGCGGCTCGACCCCGACACGCAGTTCGAGGAGCTGCTGCACGACGGCGACCGCGTCGCCCCCGGCCAGGTGGCTTTCTACGTTTCGGGGCGGCTCCAGTCGCTGCTTCAGGCCGAACGCATCGTGCTCAACATCATGCAGCGCATGAGCGGCGTGGCCACCCAGACAGCCCGCTACGCCGACCGCCTCGAAGGGCTGCACACCAAAGTGCTCGACACGCGCAAGACCACGCCGGGCATGCGCGTGCTGGACAAGATGGCCGTCAAGATCGGCGGCGGAGAAAACCACCGCATGGGCCTCTTCGATATGATTCTGCTCAAGGACAACCACATAGACTTCGCAGGAGGAATACGGCCCGCCATCGAAGGTGCCCGCGCCTACCTGAAGGCCCGGGGCAAGGCGATTCCGATCGAGTGCGAGGTGCGCACCCTGGAGGACATCGACGAAGTATTCGCCGCCGGCGGGGTCGATCGCATCATGTTCGACAACTTCACGCCCGAACAGACCCGCCGGGCCGTCGAGAAGGTGGCCGGACGCTGCGAGACCGAATCGAGCGGCGGCATCACGTTCGACACGCTGCGCGACTACGCCGAAACGGGTGTCGATTTCATCTCGGTCGGTGCCCTCACGCACCAGATCAAATCGCTCGACATGTCGTTAAAAGCCTGCTGACGATGAGATCATGGCTTCGAAGCAATGTTGCGATGCTGCTCCGGCGCATCGCATTGCTTTATTTCGTGCAGTTCCTCTGCCGGATCGTATTCTACCTCTACAACCGCTCGCTCATCGGCCCGATCGCCGTCGGGGAACTTCCGTCGCTGCTCCGGGGCGCGCTGCTGTTCGACACCGCCTCGATCGTCTATGCCGATCTGCTCTTCGTCGTCCTCTCGCTGCTTCCGTTCCGCTTCAGGGAGCACGGGTGGTACCGGCGCATGCTCTTCTGGTACTATGCGGCGGTCAATTCGCTGCTCATCGTCGCGGTCAATCTGGCCGACTGCGTATATTTCCGCTACACACAGAAACGGTTTACCTCCGACGAGATCTTCTTCGCCGAGAACGGCAACTCGCTGCAGCTGATTCTCAAGTTCGCCGCCGAGAACTGGTATCTGCTCCCGGTCGGCGGGGCGCTGGTCTGGCTTCTCGTGCGGGGAACCGTCCGCCCCTGCGCAGCCCCTGGCTCCACTACCCGCTGAGCACCATCGCACTGATCGTGGCCGTGCTGCTCTGCATTGCCGGCGTGCGGGGGGGGGTAACGCGCATGACGCGTCCGATCACGCTCTCGAACGCCACGCTCTACGCCCCGACGAGCGAGAAGGCCCACCTGATCCTGAGCAACCCTTTCTGCATCCTGCGCACGATAAACACCGCGGGCACGGTCCGCTACACCCGCTACTTCCCGCCCGAGGAGCTCGACAGCCATTTCACGCCGGTACACCGGCCCGACTCGTCGGCCGTCTCGCTCGCAGGGCGCAACGTGGTAATATTCATCATGGAAAGCATGTCGGCCGAACACTCGGCCTACCTCTGTCCCGAACTCCACGAGGGGGGGGGAGATGAATCCGGCTACACCCCCTTCCTCGACTCGCTGATGAGCCGCAGCCTCTGCTTCGCGCAGATGTATGCCAACGGCACCCGCTCGATCCAGGCGATGCCCTCCGTGCTGGGGAGCATCCCCTCCTTCAAGCAGCCCTTCGTGCTGATGCCCCAGTCGCTCGGAAAGAGCCGCCAGCTGCCCCGCATGCTGCGCGACAAGGGATACAACACCTCCTTCTTCTGCGGCTCGGAGCGGGGATCGATGGGCTTCGGAGCCTATGCCCGCAATGCCGGAATCGACCGGCTGCTGAGCCGCGAGGACTACGAGGCGGTGCACGGGAACGACGATTTCGACGGCTACTGGGGCATCTGGGACGGTCCCTTCCTGCAATTCCTGGGCGAAGAGCTGTGCTCCACCCCCGAACCCTTCTTCGCCGCGCTCTTTACCCTCTCGGCCCACCATCCTTTCGTCGTGCCCGACACCGAGCGCGGCAGCCTGCCGGCCGGAACCACGCCCAACCACAAATGCGTGGCCTACGACGACCGTTCGTTCCGCCGATTCTACCGCCGTTTCGAGCACGAGGAGTGGTTCCGGCGGACGATCTTCGTCTTCGTCGCCGACCACGTGTCGTCCGAGAAGATGGCCGCCCGCACCCGCACTTTTCCCGGCAACCACCACATCATGGGATTCATCCACACCCCCGACGGAGCACTCGCCCCGCAACGTTTGGCACAAACTGTGCAGCAGATCGACATCATGCCTACCTTGCTGGGGCTGCTGGGCAACCGCGAACCCTACTTCGCCTTCGGACGCGACGTGCTGAACGAACCCGACCGCGAACCCTGGGCCGTCATGTACGACACGGAATTCCGCGTCGTGAATCCCGAGGGGGTCTATTCCTTCGACGAACACCGCATGACCGCGACACCGGGCACCGACGGCGACAAGCGGGTGGAAAACCGACTGAAAGCACTGATCCAGCAATATTACGGGCATGTTGAAATGAAAAACTATACCGTAGAAGATCATGATCGCATTCAAACCGATTGAAATCGGCGACAAAGCCGCCATCGAATCCTTTACCCTGCGTTACGCCCCGGACAATTGCGACCTGGCATTCGCCAACATGTATTGCTGGCAGTTCCGCTACCGAAGTTCCTGGACCGTCATCGACGACTTTCTGATCATCCGTTTCTACATCGACGGAGGCTCCAAGCTGAGCTACATGCAGGCCGTCGGCACCGGCGACTTCACACCCGTACTCCGCCGTCTCGAGGAGGATGCGCTGGCGGCCGGACAGCCGCTGCGGATCGTCTGCCTGACCGCGTCGGGCATCGAGCAGCTGCTACGCTCCGACCTGGGGGAGTTCGCCTTCGACGAGAACCGGGACATGGCCGACTACGTATATAACGCCTCCGACCTGCGCGAGCTTCCGGGACGCAAGTACCAGCCCAAGCGCAACCACATCCGCCGTTTCAAGGCAGCCTACGACTACCGCTACGAGGAGATGACCCCTGCGCACGCCGCCGAGTGCATGCGGCTCGAAAACCAGTGGCGCGGCCGACGGCAGGACCATCCCGAGGACCTCTCGGCCGAACAGGTGGCTATGAAGCGGGCGTTCGAACATTTCGACGAACTGGGACTCAGGGGCGGCTGCCTCTATGCCGACGGCCGGCTGGTCGCCTTTACCTACGGATCGCCCATCAACGGTCATACCTTCTGCATCCACGCCGAAAAGGCCGACACCGACTACGAGGGGGCCTTCGCCGTCATCAACCAGGAGTTCGCCTCGCGGCTGCCCGAACGCTACACCCTGATCAACCGCGAGGAGGACCTCGGCATCGAGGGGCTGCGCCGCGCCAAACTCTCCTACCACCCGGCATTCCTGCAGCCGAAAGTCACGGCCCTGCTGCTCGGCGAGGACGAAGCGGCCTGCAAGCAGCTGTGGCTGGACTGTTTCGAGGACGACGAGCAGTTCATCGACTCGTTCCTGATCCGCCACTACGACCGGCAGCAGATGCTGACCGCCGAAGAGGAGGGACGCATCGTCGCCATGCTCCACCTGCTCCCCTTCCGGAGCGAACTGGGCCGTACGACCTACATTTACGGCGTGGCGACCGACCCGGCTTTCCGCGACCGGGGCTACGCCTCGGCACTCCTGTGCCGCGCCCTGGAGCTGATCGACGACCGCGGAGACGATGCGGCGATCCTGATCCCGGGCGAGGAGCGGCTCAAAAGTTTCTATGCTCCCTTCGGCTTCGCGGATGCCGGCCTGCCGGTAACATTCGACACGGCCGACGGCTTCGACTTCGGATCCGGTTCCCCTGAAACCGACCTGGCGATGGTCCGCCTGCGCAACCCCGCAGCAACGCTTCCCGAGCGGCTGCACTGCCGCCCTCGTCCCGAACCGCAGGCCGAGTGATCCGGCTGCGAGGCGGGATTCGCCGCAGCCGTTTCCGTCCCGCACCGATTCCGGAGTTTTCGGGCACTTTCGCGGAGAGTCTCTCCGTTTCTCAGCCGCAGCACGGCAAGATACGCATGCTGCCTCCGCAGCAAACGGGCTGCCTCTTCTATCAGAGGCAGCCCGTTGCACTGAAAAGATACCGACCGGAGAGCGGAACCGGACCGGCTCACTCCGGATCCGACCCTTCGCTCGGCTCCGGCTGAAACCGCATGCATTCAATATCCCGGATATAATACACGCCATCGAAGATATTGAGCCAGCGGCCCTCTTTCCGGCATCCGATCTCAGGGAAATCGAATACCGCCGTTCTGTAACCGTCGAGCCACCGCAACGGTTCGAAGTCGATGAACGCATAGGGTGCGTCGTGCGTCAAGCGTGCGATCTGCCGCTCCAACTCCCCGGGCTGCCGCCCGTCGGAGCGGTTCAGCGAGGTAATCGCAACCGAATAGACCTCGCCGCCCAACTCGTGCGCAAGATTCTCACCCAAAACATTGGTGTAATAACCAGCACAATTATCGGCCAATTCCTGTTGCGTATATTCAATTTGAGATTCATCCTTCGCAGCATGCAGATTCGCACACCAAACGATCAGTTTCTCGTCGGGAAACTGTCTCCTGTACCACAAGACATTCTCTGCCATTGAATTGTCCCGTATCTGCACGCGCATAGCACCAAGAAGACCGCCGAATACCCGATATTTGAGTCGTGAGGAGAAATCGAAGAAATGACGGTCCATGTTTCTCAGCCACTGCTTCACAGCACTCAGCTCCACCGTCTCGCCGTAGCGATCTCGGAGGTAATCGACCCGGTTGCGCAGCTGGTTCAAGATCGAGACATATTCGAGCTGCTCTTCATCCGTTATCGACTCCGGATCGTGCGAATGGGCCTGCAACGAACTCCAAAGCCGGTGCAGCCGGAACCACGGGATCGTCATGTCATCCGTTGGCGGATAGGCATCGAGGATCTTCTTGGCCACCAAGAAATCCGAGAAGACAATATCGCAATCCATTCCGAAAAACCGGAAGTAGCCGCTCTCCAGCATCTCGAGAATCGGAGCGATAGACTCCCGGTCCATGATCCAGGGACCGTAGCCCAGCAACTCCTCCAGAGTGATTCGATTACCCGACGGCAGCCGTCCGAAAGCATAACCCGAGAGCATGGGGGCCATCTCGAAGACCAGAGTACGGAAGCCGCAGTCGTGCAGCTTGCGAAGAAGGCCCACGCGGGCGGTGTTCGAAGTCAGGTCGAAGTGCATCTGCTCCCCCAGAATGACGACCGACTTATCCTTCACGATCTCCTCGATGAAGTCCCAGTCATCGTCGTCCTCCATCGCAATGACGTTGCGGGCTACGTTCTCCGCAGCCCCTCTCCGATCGTCCCAGGCAACCGGAGAGACTACGGGCGTATGTGCCGCAACCTGCGCCCAGCCAACTCCCGCCAACAAACAGAAAAAGATTCCCGCTCTCATAAACAAGTGTTTCCGATCCGTCCCGCCACCTGCTATTCCGGCGGCATTTTCTGCAATTTACCAAATATTTTGCGACGATGCAACTATCGCCGGCCCGAAAATAGGCGAATCGGCCCCCGCACCGCCGCACAGCGATGCCTCATGTCTCCTCCATCCGAAGCGGTCTTGTTTTCACTCACTTCATTTCCCCTCTCCCGATCGAATAGACACCGACACACCGCAGAGGGAGGGAGTTTCCTTTCCACCTAAAAGCAGCCCAGGTCCCCGACATGGGGACCTGCGCACACACAATCTTTAACAAATAAATTCCTTGGCAAAAAATTCCTAACGTCTCAAACCCTATAAACACTTATGATTTCATCTCATCTTTACCTCTGCAAAGATCGCTCCATTATGCAACACTCGCAATAACCACTTCAGGCGAATACCGTGCTCCCGCATCATCACAAAAGGCGATCCGCATGCCCGATCGGCTCCATCCCGTTCCGAAAGCCCTCTCTCCCGACCGCCGGAACCAACTGATCTCGTGACCGAACACCCCCTCGGTCGGAAAACGACTCCACCCCTGCGAATCTCCGGCCCGACAAGCCCCTGGCTCCTATTTCAGAATCTCTCCGGTACTTTGCATGCTTTGCACGGTCGAAACGCTCTTTTTAGCGTTCCGGTTGAACCGGTAACTGAGTG
>JAIEHQ010000090.1 GCA_029065825.1 Alistipes sp. | reverse complement strand
CCTCATGACACACCATTCGCTCCTCGTCCCCCTGCTGCTGACGCTGGGGGCCGGCCTGGCCACCGGCATCGGCAGCGCGATCGCCCTCTTCGCCCCCCGCACCAACAAGCGGCTGCTCTCCTTCTCGCTGGGACTCTCGGGCGGCGTGATGATCTACGTCTCGTTCGTCGAACTCTTCCAGCAGGCCCGCGAAGCGATCGCGGCGGACTGCGGCGCACGGGCGGGAATGGGCATCACGACGCTGGCCTTCTTCGGCGGGGTGCTCCTCATCGGTATCATCGACCGGCTGGTTCCCTCGGTCGAAAATCCGCACGAGGCCCACAAGCTCGAAGAGATGACCGAACGGCCGAAGAACCCGAAGCTGATGCGCATGGGACTGATGACCGCACTGGCCATCGCCATCCACAACTTTCCCGAAGGCATCGCCACCTTCGCCACGGCGGCCGAGGATCCCGCACTCGGCGTGGCGATCGCCGTCGCCATCGCCATCCACAACATCCCCGAGGGCATCGCCGTCTCCGTGCCGGTGTTCTACGCGACGGGCAGCCGCGGGAAGGCCTTCCGGCTCTCGCTGCTCTCGGGACTGGCCGAGCCGGTGGGCGCGCTGCTCGCCTACTTCCTGCTGATGCCCTTCCTCTCGCCGCTGCTGATGGGCTGCCTGCTGGCCGGCGTTGCGGGCATCATGGTCTTCATCTCGATCGACGAACTGCTTCCCGCCGCGCGCGAATACGGCGAAGCCCACACCTCCATCTACGGCGTGGTCGCCGGCATGGCCGTGATGGCCGGCAGCCTGATCCTGCTCGGATAGGAGCATCCCGCAGCCGCCCCCGGCGCAACGAAAAAGCGGCCGGGACCCGTCGGTCCCGACCGCTGCGGTCGATCGTGCGTGCGCACGCCTATTTGTCGAGCCCCATCTTCTCGATCAGCGCCTTCGTCTCGGGCTTGTGACCCCGGAAAGCGACGTAGAGCGTCATCGGATGCTCCTGGCTGCCGCGCGAGAGCACCTCGCGGCGGAAAGCGCCCGAGACTTCGGGGTTGAAGATCCCCTTCTCCTTGAAGAGCGAGAAGGCGTCGGCCTCCAGCACCTCGGCCCACTTGTAGCCGTAATAACCGGCCGCATAGCCGCCGCCGAAGACGTGGCTGAAGGCGGGTGCCACGGCCGTACCCTTCACGACGGGCAGCACCTGCGTGGGAGCCATCGCCGCGCACTCGAACTCCTCCACGTCGCCCTCGAACGGCTCCGAGATCTTGTGCCATGCCATATCCGACATGGCGTACGCAAGCTGCCGCACGTTGGAGTAGGCGGCCTGGTAGTTCTTCGCGGCCACGATCCGCTCGATCAGCTCGGCAGGGAGCGGCTCGCCCGTCTGGTAGTGCTTGGCCCAAAGATCGAGGAACTCCTTCTCTGTGGCCCAGTTCTCCATGATCTGCGAAGGCAGCTCCACGAAGTCGCGATAGACGTTCGTGCCGTTCAGCGACTCGTACTCGCCCTCGGCCAGCATGCCGTGCAGCGCGTGGCCGAACTCATGCAGGAAGGTCTCCAGTTCGTTGAACGTGAGCAGCGAGGGCATCGTGTCGGTAGGCTTGGTAAAGTTCATGACCAGCGAGACGAGCGGACGCATCTCCTGCCCCTCGATCACGGACGAGCCCCGGAATTCGGTCATCCACGCCCCGCCCCGCTTGGTCTCGCGCGGGAAGAAGTCGAGGTAGAGCACGGCCAGGAAGCGGCCGTCGCGATCGGTAACGTCGTAGGCGGTTACCTCCGGATGATACACCTCGATCTCGGCGTTAGGCGTGAAGTTGAGTCCGTAGAGCTTGTTGGCCAGCAGGAAGACACCCTCCCGGACGCTCTCGAGCTGCAGGTAGGGCTTGATCCGCTCCTCATTGAGGGCATACTTCTCGTTCTTGTACTTCTCCGAATAGTAGGCGAAATCCCAGGGCATCAGTTCGCCCTCGAATCCCTGCGAACGCGCATACTCCGCGATGGTGCGGTAGTCCTCCTCGGCATACTCGCGGGTCGCGTCGAGCAGCTCGCCCAGAAATCCGTCCACCGTCTCGGTGTTCTCGGCCATGCGGTCTGCCAGCACGTAATCGGCATAGGTGCGGTAGCCGAGCAGGTTGGCGATCTTCAGACGCAGATTGACGATCCGCTTGACGATCTCCGTATTGTCGAACTCGCCGCCCAAAGCCCGCGAGTTGTAGGCGCGCCACAGCTGCTCCTTGGCCGCACGGTCGGTCGAATAGGTCATGAAGGGGATGTAGCTCGGAGCCTGGAGCGTTACCGTCCAACCCTTCTGTCCGCGCGCCTTCGCCTCGGCAGCCATACCCTCGCGCACGTAGTCGGGCAGCTCGGCCACCCGCTTCGGATCGGTAATGTTGATCGAGAAGGCGTTGGTCGCATTCAGGGCGTTCTGGCCGAACTTGAGCGACAGGTCGGACAGCTCGGACGAATACTGGCGGTAAAGCTCCTTGTCCTCGTCCGAGAGGTTGGCACCGCTGCGCACGAAGCCGCGGTAGCTCTTCTCGAGCAGCTGCTTCTGCGTCTTCGAGAGACGGCCCGGGTGCTCATAGACGGCTTTCACGCGCTCGAAAAGCTGCGGGTTGAGCGACACGTCGTTGCTCAGCTCGGTCAGCTTCGGCTGCACGTTCATCGCCACCTGCTGCATCTCGGGCGTGCCGTCGGCCTCGAGCAGGTTGAAGAAGAGTCCGCCGATGCGCGAGAGCAGCGCCCCCTGACGCTCCAGCGCCATGATCGTGTTGTTGAAAGTGGGTTTGGCGGGGTTGTTCACGATCGCGTCGATCTCGGCGCGCGACACGGCGATGGCCGTCTCGAAAGCCGGTTCGTAGTCGGCCAGCTCGATGCTGTCGAAAGGAGGAGTCTGGTGGGGCGTATCCCACGCTGCGAGCAACGGGTTGCTCATGTCGATCTCGGGCAGCTGTGCGACGGGCATCGTATCGTCGGCGCATCCGGCCACCAGAGCGGTCAAAAAGGTCATAACTGCTATTTTCTTCATAATTTAAAAAAGGTTATTCGTTCGTATCGGAAGCCTGCGCCTGCTTTTTCGGCAGCAGACCGCGCGCGGAGAGCATCGCACGCTTGTCGGGATCGGCACCCCGGAAATCGCGGTAGAGCGTCATGCCGTCGGCCGAACCGCCGCGCGAGAGCAGACGGCGGAAACGCTCGGCGGTGCGGCGGTCGAAAATGTCGCCGCTCTCGCGGAACGCCTCGAAAGCATCCTTGTCCAGCACCTCGGCCCAAATATAGAAATAGTATCCGGCCGAATAGCCGCCGTTGAAGATATGCTGGAAGTAGGGATAACGGTAGCGGGGCGCGATCTGACGGATCAGCCCGCGGCGGCGCATCGCCTCGGCCTCGAATTCGTCGGCCTCGAAGTCCTCGCACGCCGCGAGCGAGTGGACATCCATGTCGATCAGCGCCGCGGCGATCATCTCGGTGGTGGCGAAGCCCTGGTTGAACTCGCCGCTCTTGCGGATCCGCTCCACCAGGCGGTCGGGAATGACCTCGCCGGTGTTGTAATGGACGGCATACTGGCGCAGCATCTCCGGCTCGGTCGCCCAGTTCTCCATGATCTGCGAGGGAAGCTCCACGAAATCGCCCTCGACATTGGCCAGCGAGCGGTATTTCACGTCGGCGAACAGCGAATGGAGCGCATGGCCGAACTCATGGAAGAAGGTCTGGGTCTCGTCGAGGGTCAGCAGCGACGGGGTCGTGCGCGTCGGGGGCGTGAAGTTGCAGACGATGCTTACCACCGGCGCGATCCGGTTGCCCTCGTCGTCGTAGGACTGGCCCCGGTAGCTGCCGCACCAGGCACCGCCGCTCTTGCTCGCGCGCGGGAAGAAGTCGAGGTAGAGCACGCCCAGGTGCGAGCCGTCCACGTCGAGCACCTCGTAGGCGGAGCAGTCCTTGTGGTAAACCGGCACCGCCACCGGACGGAACGTCACGCCGTAGAGGCGATTGGAGAGGAAGAAGATGCCGTCGCGGACATTCTCCAACGCGAAATAGGGGCGCAGCATCGCATCGTCGAGGTCGTAATCGCGCTTGCGCAGCTTCTCGGCATAATACCACCAGTCCCACGCCTCGAGCGTATCCTGCGGATGCTCCGCGCGCATGATCCGCTCCATCTGATCGGCTTCGGTGCGCGCGCGCTCCAGGGCCGGCTTCCAGACCTCGTCGAGCAGGGCGTACACCGCCTGCGGCGTGCCGGCCATCTGTGCGGCCGTCACGTAGGAGGCGAAGTCGGGGTAGCCCAGCAGCCGCGCCTTCTCGCTGCGCAGGCGGGCGAAGTCGGCCACCAGCGCCCGGTTGTCGTTCGCGCAGCCCTCGCCGCAGCGATCCACGTAAGCCTTGTAGAGCTGCTCGCGCAGATCGCGGCGCGTCGAATAGGTCAGGAACGGCACGCGGCTGGGCTGGTCGAGCGTGACGACCCACGACTTCTCCAGCCCCCGTTCGTCGGCCTTCTCGCGGGCGATGGTCCGCATGCTGGCGCTCATGCCGGCAAGCTCCTCCTCGTCGGTAAGGGTCAGGGCGAAGGCGTTGTTGGCCGCAAGCACGTTGTTGCCGAAGCTCACTTCGAGCGAGGTCAGTTCGCTGTTGATGGCGCTCAGGCGCTCCTTGCTCTGCGTGTCGAGCAGCGCGCCCGCGCGGACGAAGTCGTCGTAGATCTTCTCGGTCAGCCGCAGCTGCTCGGCATCGAGTCCCAGCGTGCGGCGCGCGTCATAGACGGACTTGATGCGGGCGAAGAGCTTCTCGTCGAGCAGGATCCGGTCGTAATGGGCCGTCAGCAGCGGCATGACCTGCTCCTGCACGGCCTGCAGCTCGTCGTTCAGATCGGCAGCGCAGATCATTCCGAAGACCGAACCCACCCGGTCGAGCATCTCGCCCGAGCGGTCGAAAGCCACGATGACGTTCTCGAAGGTCGGCTCGTCGCCGCAGGACTCGATGGCCTCGATCTCCTCCCTGTGAAGCGACATGGCCCGCTCGAAGGCAGGCATATAGTGACCGGGAGCGATCCGGTCGAAGGGCGGCACCCCGAAGGGGGTATCCCACTCAGCGAAGAAGGGGTTTTCGCCCGCAGGCCGGCTCTCCCGGCACGCCGTAAGGGTCATAAGCGATAGAAGTGTCAATAAGAATAATGAATATCGTCTCATTCGTTCGTTGGAATTTGATTATCTTTGCAAAGGTAAAAAATTTATAGGAAATGCAACTATTTTACGCCCCCGATATGGTGCCCCCCGAGCACACGCTGGGCGAGGAGGAGTCGAAACACTGCGTGCGGGTGCTGCGCCTGGGCTGCGGCGACAGGATCCACCTTACCGACGGACGGGGCAACCTCTACCTCTGCCGGATCACGGACGACAACCCGAAGCGCTGCCGGGTATGCGCGGAGGAGACCCGCACCGGGTACGACCGGCTCCCCTACCGCCTGACGATGGCGGTGGCACCGACCAAGAACAACGACCGCTTCGAATGGTTTCTGGAAAAGGCGACCGAGATCGGCATCGCGGAGATCGTCCCGCTCGACACGGCCCGCAGCGAACGCCGCGTCTTCAAGACCGACCGGGGCGACAAGGTCATCACGGCGGCCATGAAGCAGTCGCTCAAGGCCTACCGCCCGCAGCTGCACGAAATGACGCCCTTCGCGCAGGCCGTCGCGGAGGCCGACGGGCAGAAGTTCATCGCCCACTGCGGTCCGGCGCTCTCGCCCGAGGGGAAGCGACCGCTGGCGCAGCTGCTCCGCCCGGGCGGCCGGGCGACCGTCTTCATCGGTCCCGAAGGGGACTTCTCGCCCGAAGAGGTAAACCTGGCGCTCCGGCACGGATTCCGGGAGGTGTCGCTCGGCACGCAGCGTCTCCGTACGGAGACGGCGGCCGTCGTCGCGACGGTCATCGCCGCCTCGGCCAACGAAAACGGAGGAGAGACCGGCGAAGCCTCCTCCGGCGCATCGGAAGACAACGCAACCAACCGCACCGCACGCTCATGAAAAAACTCTGGGAAATATTCTGGTCGTTCTCCAAGATCGGCCTCTTTACCTTCGGCGGCGGATACGCCATGATCCCCCTCATCCAGCAGGAGGTGCTCGACCGCCGCCGGTGGATTCCCGAATCGGAATTCCTCGACCTGCTGACCCTCGCCCAGTCGGTTCCCGGCCCGATCGCCGTCAATACGGCGGTCTTCGTCGGCTACAAGCGCGCCGGACTGCGGGGTGCCGCCGCCTCGCTGCTGGGGGTGGTGGTCCCCTCGTTCACGATCATCCTGCTGATCGCCGTCTGTTTCGCCGGAATCCGGCAGAACCCCTACGTCGATGCCGCCTTCAAGGGGATGCGCCCGGCGGTGGTGGCGCTCATCATCGCCCCGCTGATCTTCCTGGCGCGGGGCCTCGGCCGGGCGATGATCGGGGTGGCGGCCGGCGTGGCGGGGCTGATCTGGTGGCTCAACCTCTCGCCCGTACTCATCCTGGCAGCCGGCGCAGCGGCCGGCATCGCCTGGGAGCTTTCACTCGCCAAACGACACAAGCCATGATCTTCCTGCAACTGTTCCTCAGCTACCTCAAAATCGGATTTTTCGGATTCGGCGGCGGATACGCCATGCTGTCGCTCATCCAGAACGAAGTGGTCGTCCAGCACGGATGGATCACGGGAGCCGAGTTCGCCGACATAGTGGCCGTATCCCAGATCACGCCCGGACCGATCGCCATCAACTCGGCCACCTACGTGGGCTACACCGTCGGAGCGCAGGGCGGCAGCGTCTGGCTCGGGGTGCTGGGATCGGTCATCGCCACCTTCGCCGTCTGCCTCCCCTCGATGACGCTGATGATCCTCGTCGCCCGCTCGATCGCACGGCTGCGCAACCATCCGGCGGTGCGGGGCGCGATGCGGGGCCTGCGGCCGGTGGTGATCGGCATGATCGGCTCGGCGGCGCTGCTGCTGATCTTCCCGCGCAATACGGGCGACGAGAGCTTCATCGACCTCTGGAGCTGGCTGCTCTTCGGCGGGGTGCTGGCCGGCTCCTGGTTCAAGGTCAATCCGATCCTGCTGATCGTACTCTCGGCAGCCGCCGGGGTGGTCATCTACATCTGAGGCGTGCGGCTACACCGCGGCCGCGAGAAAGAGCCCGCCCGTCAGCAGCAGAATGAGGAAGGCGGCGAGCGAGAGCAGCCCCAGCACGGCGACGAAGAGTCCGAGGCATCCCCAGCGCCGCCCGTCCCCGGGCAGCGGATCGGAGATCAGCGCGGCGATCAGGCCGACGAGGGGCGTGAAGAGCAGACTCAGCAGAAAGGTCCACCCGAATCCCAGGCGGCGCGTACTGCCCAGCACTCCCACGAGCACCGACAGAAAGCATCCCGAGAGGATGCCGAACATAACGGTAAGAAAAGCGATCATAAACCGAAATCATTGGTGGTACGAACAAGGCGGCGCGGCTCCCGATCCGCACGCCGGAGGCGTTCCGCCGCACCCGCGACGAGTTCCGCCCCGCGCCGCCGAGACCGGCCGCCGGAAAGGCGCGGCACAACTTCCGCGCCGTTTTTCCGCAGCGCGCCTACCGCACCAGACGGTAGTAGGTGCCCAGCGGCAGCCGCTTGCCCGAGGCATCGTCGAAGCAGAGTTCGCCGAAGCGCTCCTCGGCCGGAGGGCCGAAAGCCTGACGCACGGCCGTCGATGCCAGCGTCGCGGAGAGTCCCATCGAGTAGAGGTTCAGCACCAGAAAGGAGTCGGCAGGCTCCAGCAGCCGGGCGCAGCAGTCGAGCATCTCGCCGATGTTCTCCTCCAGCACCCACTTCTCGCCGTCGGCACCGCGTCCATAGGCCGGAGGGTCGAGCAGGATGCCGTCGTAGCGGTTGCCCCGGCGCACCTCCCGGCGCACGAACTTCAGGGCATCCTCAACGATCCACCGCACACCGTCCAGACCGCTCAGCTCCATGTTCTCGCGCGCCCAGCTGACGACCTGGCGCACCGAATCGACATGGGTCGTCTCCGCACCGGCGGCCCGAGCGGCGAGGGTCGCACCGCCCGTATAGGCGAACAGATTGAGCACACGGGGCGTGCGCCCCGCCGCGCGTAGCTGCGTGCAGCGGTCGTAAATGAAATTCCAGTTGGCCGCCTGTTCGGGGAAAAGCCCCACATGCTTGAACGAGGTCAGCCCCAACCGCATGCGCAGCCGCATGCCGCCGTAGGCATACTCCACCGTCCAGCGCGACGGCATCCGGGATCCCAAGCGCCACTCGCCCCGCTCGTCGCTGCGGGCATCGCGCAGGAACGAGGCATCGGCGCGGCGGCGCCACTCCTCCTCCGGGAGCGTGCGGCGCCAGATGGCCTGCGGTTCGGGCCGTCGGACGACATGGGCGCCGAAGCGTTCGAGCTTCTCGAAATCGCCCGAGTCGATCAGTTCGTAGTCAGGAAAACGGGGTATCTGAATTTCAAACATAGTATATACGGTTTAACGTAAAATTAGCAAGTTCGCGGTCTCGCGTCCGGACGGATACTCGGACGACGGGGCTGCGGCACGCCTACCGCCGGCGCTCGCCGGCATCGACCAGAGCCATCTCGCACCGGGGGCAGTCGAACACCAGCCGATAGCGGTGCGTTCCGTGCTCGAGGAACAGATCGCCCCGCAGCGTCGGACGCTCGCGGAGGCACTCGCCCAGCTCGCGGCGGATGCAGTAGGCCGAACGCATGACCTCGTGCCCGAGCGTCGAACGCTCCAGATCCAGCCCCCGCTCGATGCGGCGCACGCCATGATCGCGCCAAAAGGCTTCGGCCAGGCGGTTGGTCACGTTCTCCTCGGCGGCCAAACGCTCCTTCGGGAAAGGCACCCCGCACTCCTCGGGCAGGATGCGCCGCTCCAGAGGGCGTTCGATCCGCATGCGCCGCAGCAGCTCCAGCCCCTCGCGCCGCATTTCGGCCACGAGCGACACGGGAACGAACCGTCCGCCGCACACAGCGCTTACCTCGCGCACCTCGAAGATCGTCTCCCCGCTGCGCGCCAGCTGCGCGGCGAGGGTCTCCTCCATCTTCCGTGCGTCCTTAGCCTCCGGGAACTCGCCGCTGCGGATCACCTCGGCGCTCACTCCGGCCGCATCGGTAAACCGCACCGCGATCCGATCGGGCGCGACCGTCGCTTCGGCCCGCACCGCAATGACCCGCCGCGTCCGGCTCCGTTCGAGCCGCAACGAGAAGCGCCGGTCGAAATTGCGGAACACCTCCGCACCCGGCACGATCCCCTCCATGCGGTTGGGCACGACCCGGCCCTCCTCAACGGCATTGACGTTGGTGCCGGCCAGCCCTGCCGGCGTGAGGAAGCAGAGTCCGTCGCCCGGGGCCAGATCGGCCGGCTTCTCCAGCCGAAACCACCCCCGCCCCCCCTGCGCCACGCCGCCGCGCGGCTGTCCCACCGCCTTCGGAGTATCGTAGGAGGGCACG
>JAIEHQ010000009.1 GCA_029065825.1 Alistipes sp. | reverse complement strand
GGGCAGACGTAGTTCACGCGGTTGTCGCGGATCAGTTCGTTCAGGTCGCGGCGCGCGCCCTTGGCCTCGGGCTGTGGACGGCGATCGAGTGGCCGCCGTAGTTCTTGACCAGCCGCATGCAGGGGATGTCGGTGGAGCCGTCGCCCACGTAGATCATCCGCCGGAAGGGGACCGGGCGCTTGTCCTCCTCGATGTACTGGTTTACCAGCCTGCTGTCGAAGACCGATTCGACCCCCTTGTTGATCTTGAAGATGAACTGGGTCTTGTTGGTGTAATTGACCGCGACGGCCGGCCAGTAGGCGATGCCGTCCACGTCGTAGAGGAACGAACAGGCGTAAATGCGGCGGAACTCGTGGGCGATCTCCGTTCCCTCGATGATCTCCTTGAGTCCCGAGGAGTTGATGTAGTGGAGGATGCGCATGCCCCGCGCCGCGCCGTAGGCGTTGATGCGGCCGAACCACTCCCTGACCCCCTTGTAGAGCGTCACGTGGCGGCCCGACTCCCGGAAGGCCTCGCGGCGGAGGGAGACTCCGTTCGAGCGGGCGGTCTGGATCATGCGGGCCATGTAGCTCAGCACCATGTCGGCATCCTGCTCCTCGGCCAGGGCGTTGGCTTCGCTCCAGAACTCCTTGTTGCTCTTGCCGACGGCGGGGATGAAGTCGTACTCCTGCATGTTGCCGGGAGCGAGCGTCCCGTCGAAGTCGTAGATCAGGGCGATGGTAAAGGGGGAATCGGTCATCGTATCGTTCGTTTGAATCACAAATTTAGGAAAATTCCCTATTTTTGCAAAATAACGATCTCTGAACGGAATAATAGTTTATTTTATGGATTTCAAACGGATTCTGGAGCTGCGCCGCAGCGTCCGCAAATATTCGCCCCGCGCCGTGGAGCGCGAAAAGCTCGAGGAGGTGCTCCGGGCCGCACTGAAGGCTCCGTCGTCGCGCAACTCCCATTCGACCCACCTGCGGGTGGTAACCGATCCCGAAACGATCGCCCGGATCGCCCGCATGCGGGATTACGGTTCGGCTTTTCTGGAGAAGGCACCGGCGGTGGTGCTGGTCGAGGGCGACCGGGAGGCGACCGACCTGTGGCGGGAGAATGCCGCGATCGTGGCCACGACGCTGCTGCTGGCCGCGACCGATGCCGGGCTGGCCGCCTGCTGGGTGCATGTGCACGGCCGTCCCTGCCTCAGGGAGGAGCCGCAGGGGGCGGGTGCCGAAGAGTACCTGCGCTCGTTCCTGCCCATTCCCGAGCAGCGGGGCGTGCTGTGTGCGGTGGCCGTCGGATACTCCGATTTCGAGCCTGCGCCGCTGCCGCCCTTCGATGCGGCGGAGCGGATCCACTGGCCGGAGGAGTAGCCGCGGCCGGCCGCGGAGTGCGGGAGTCGTGCGCTGCGGTCAGCGGATCTGCGCGTCGCGCGTGCCGTCGGCGAACTGGATGCGGACGGCATCGCCCGGACGAAGGTCGCGGGCCGAGGCGACGTACGCATCGGCCGTGCGCACGATGGAGAAGCCCAGGCGCAGGATGTGTTCGGGAGAACGTCCGGCGACCAGCTCTTGGGCTGTGGCGAGGCGCTGCCGCTCTCCCTGCAGGAAGGTGCGGACGGCGGCGGCGAGTTCGTCGCGGCGGCGGGCCAGCAGTTCGCTGTGGCGGAGCAGCAGCAGCGTGCTCCGGCGGTGCAGTTCGCTGCGGAGCTGTTCGAGAGCCAGTTCCTCGCGGCGGAACAGGCCGGCGGCCGCCTCGTGGAGCCGCAGGGCCGCCGTGTCGAGCCATCCCTCGGCCGAGGCGAGGCGATCGACGAGCCAGGCGGCGACGGCCGTCGGGGTTTTCAGCGAGGTGTGGGCCACCATGTCCGCGACGCTCGTATCCTTGTCGTGGCCGATGCCCGTCAGCACGGGCAGCGGGAACTGGGCGATGTGGGTGCAGAGACGGTAGGAGTCGAAGCAGCCGAGGTCGCTGGTCGAACCGCCGCCCCGGATCAGCACCACGGCATCGAACTCCTCCGCGCGGCCGGCGATGGTGTCGAGCGCCGCGATGATCGACTCTTCGGCCCCGGCACCCTGCATGAAGGCATCGAAGAGGATGCAGTCGAACCGGTAGGGGCTTGCCTCCAGTTCCTTGCGGAAATCCCGGTAGCCGGCGGCCTGGCGACTCGATACGATGGCCAGACGCTGGACGACCGGCGGCAGCGGCTGCTCGCGGTTGATGTCCCAGACCCCCTCTTCACGGAGGCGGTCGATGGTCTGCTGCCGCTGCCGCGCCATGTCGCCGAGCGTGAAGGCGGGGTCGATGTCGAGGATGTTGAGCGAGAAGCCGTAGAGTTCGTGGTAGGTAACGGTCGCCTTGGCCAGAATGCGGATGCCGGCGGCCAGGCGGCGGCCCGTCTCGGCGGCGAAACGCGCTGCGAGGCGTTCGTAGGCCGAACGCCAGATGACGGCCCGCGCCTGCGCCAGGGGGATGGCATCGTCGCTCCCCTTTTCGACCAGTTCGAGGTAGCAGTGGCCCGAGTAATTGACCTTGAGTTCGGAGATCTCGGCCCCGATCCACAGGGGCAGGGGGAATGCTTCGCCGAGCGCGCTCTTGACGAGCCGTTGCAGCCGTGAAAGTGTCAGATAGTCTTGCATCGGGGCAAAGATAGGCATAAGCCGGACACCGAACCAAACTTGTGCGGGTTTTGTTGCGGCCGGAAGGTCGGGGCGGATGAAAAACGGAGGGGCGGGAATAACACTATTCCCGCCCCTCCGTTCGGTTGGCGACGATCCGGTCGCCTGCTTATTGCTGCTTCTCGCGCAGCGGCTTGATGTCCTTGATGCGGAGCTGCACGGAGACCGTGCCCCGGTAGTGGTTTTCGACGATCTGGTAGCAGACGTCGATCGGCCGGCCGGCGCGCACCCATTCGTAGTGGGTGGGCTGCTGGAAGGCGATGGTCGGGATCGTGGTGTTGGGCTTCTGCCGCTGCATCAGATCCATGCGCAGGTGCTCGCACTCCATGCCGACGAGTTTCGCCTCGCCGTGGTTGATGACTCCGCGCGAGACGAAGACGGGCGAGGGATTGCCCGGGCCGAAAGGCTGGAAGCGGTTCAGGTCGCGGCGCAGCGAGGGGGTGATCTCCGAGAAGAAAAGCTCGCTGTCGATATCGACCTGCGGTTGCAGCATCGCCGGGTCGATGTGCTCCTCGACATAGGCGTTGAAGCGGCGCGTGAACTCCTCGACCCGCTCGGGCATCATCGTCAGCCCGGCGGCGTACATGTGGCCGCCGAAGTTCTCCAGCAGGTCGGAGCAGGACTCGATGGCCTGGTAGAGGTCGAAGCCGGGGACCGAGCGGGCGGAGCCTGTGACGTAGCCGTTGCTCATCGTCAGCACCACCGTCGGCCGGTAGTAGGTCTCGATCAGACGCGAGGCGACGATGCCGACGATGCCTTTCATCCAGCGCGGGTTGTAGATGACCGTGCTCTTGGCGGCCTTCATCTCGGGGTGGCTCTCGATGTAGTCGTGGGCCTCCTGCGTGACGCTGCGGTCGATGCTCTTGCGGTCCTGGTTGAAGCCGTCGATCATGTTGCCGAACTCCTCGGCCACGCTTTCGTTGCCCTCGATGAGCAGATTGACTGCCGCATGGCCCCCCGAAGGGGCGATGTTGCCGTCCTGCTCGTCCATGCGCATGCGGCCGGCGGCGTTGATGCGGGGTCCGATCTTGAAGACGATGTCGTCGATGGTGATGCTGTGCTTGTCCAGCCCGCAGATCTTGATGATCGAGAGCAGTCCCTTCGAGGGAGAGGAGTTGAGACGCGCCAGTCCGTAGTAGGCCAGGATGCGGTTTTCATCGACCAGCGGCACGATGTCCGACGCGATGCTGACGGCCAGCAGGTCGAGCAGCGGCTCGATCTGCCGGAAGGGAATGCCGTTTTTCTGGGCATAGGCCTGCACCAGCTTGAACCCCACGCCGCAGCCCGACAGCTCGTCGAAAGGGTAGGAGCAGTCGGTGCGCTTCGGGTCGAGAACGGCTACGGCGCGAGGGGTCTCCTCCGCCGGAAGATGGTGGTCGCAGATGATGAAATCCACGCCCTTGCTTTTGGCATAGTCCACTTTCTCTATGGCTTTGATGCCACAGTCCAGAGCGATGATCAGCGTCGCCCCCTTGCGGGCGGCGTGGTCGATGCCCTTGGTCGAGATACCGTAACCTTCGGTATAACGATCCGGGATGTAGAACAACAGGTCCTTGTGACCTATCTGGCGCAGAAATTTATAGACCAGCGCGACGGCGGTGGTGCCGTCCACGTCGTAGTCGCCGTAAACCATGATCTTCTCACGGTCGCGGACGGCCCGCTCGACGCGTTCCACCGCACGGTCCATGTCTTTCATCAGAAATGGATCGTGCAGGTCGGAAAGCTGAGGATCGAAAAATTTCTTAGCCTTGTCCTGTGTGTCTATGCCTCTCTGTACGAGTAGATTGGCCAACACGGGAGAGATCCCCGTCGCGGCAGCCATCGCTTCCGCTACGGCAGGGTCTCCCTGCGGCTTCACTACCCATCGTTTTTCTATGGGCATAATCGTTATTTTTTATATATTTCAACATTTAATTTTCTGCTTAATGCTTCGATCAGCAACTCCCTGACCTCCGTCGCGGAGACCTTGCGGCCCAGCTCCTTTTCGATCGAGGTCGCTCCCCGGTCGGCGAAGCCGCAGGGGTTGATGTGGGAGAAATATTTCAGATCGGTCGCCACGTTCAGCGCGAATCCGTGCATCGTGACGTAGCGCGAGGCGCGCACGCCGATCGCGCAGATCTTGCGGACGGGCACCCCTTCGATCCAGACTCCCGAGGCACCGGCGATGCGGCGGGTCGGGATGCCGTAGCGGGCCGCCGTCTCCATCACGGCTCCCTCGAGCGCAGCGACGTAGTCGCGCAGCGAAAGCCCGATGCGCTCCAGGTCGAGGATCGGATAGCCGACGATCTGGCCCGGTCCGTGGAAAGTGATGTCGCCGCCCCGGTCGATGCGGTAGAAGTCGGCTCCGATGCTGCGGAGGTACTCCTCGCTGACGAGCAGGTTCTCCGCGCGGCCGCTCTTGCCGAGGGTATAGACCGCCGGATGTTCGACCAGGAGCAGCGTGCCGGCCCGGTCGGAGGGGGTGTGTTTGGTGCGCAGCAGCTCGTCGAACAGCTGCCGCTGGTAATCCCAGCAGCTCCGGTAGTCCATCGTTCCGAGGTCCCGATATTCGACAAGCATCGCGTTCATCAAGTTAAGGCGGCCGACCTGCGGGACGACCCGGACCGTCTCGAAAGGAGGTTCGGATCCGTCGTGCGGGCGGACGCATGTTACATACTCAATACTGATGCAGACCTTGCCGCTTCTGGTGCGGCTTCGCGGGGATGAGCGGGGCGGTTATTCTCCGTCGCGGCTCCCCCGCTTCAGGCGTACCGAGCCGAGCGCTTCGTCCGCAAGGTACGAGGAGCGCACCATCGGACCGCTCGCACAGTAGCTGAAGCCCATGTCGAGGGCTTGCTGCCGGTACCGGTCGAATTTTTCGGGAGTGACGTACGTCGCAACGGGGTAGTGCTCCAGAGAGGGTCGAAGGTACTGGCCGAGGGTCACGATCTCCACGCCGGCGGCGCGCAGATCGTGCAGGGTCTGCAAAACTTCTTCATCGCTTTCGCCGAGACCGACCATCAGGCCGCTCTTCGCGACGGCACCCTTGTCGTTTAAATAACGCAAAACGTCGAGACTTGTTGTGTAACGAGCCCGCGAACGTACCAGGGGGGTCAGCCGCTCGGTGGTTTCGATGTTGTGCCCGATGATGTCGGGCCCGGAGGCGATCACTTCGTCCAGCAGGGCGGGTTTCGCATCCATGTCGGGAATAAGGAGCTCAATCGTGACGTTCGGATTTTCCGCCCGGATCGCGCGGACGCATGCGGCCCAGTGGGCCGCGCCGCCGTCGGGCAGGTCGTCGCGTGTAACGGAGGTTACCACCACATGCCGAAGTCCCATCAAACGGACGCTTTCGGCCAGTTTGGCGGGTTCCGAGGGGTCGGGCGGCAGGGGCCGTCCCGAGCGGGTGGCGCAGAATCGGCAGCTGCGCGTACAGATTTCACCCAGAATCATGAAGGTAGCCGTCCTGCGGCTCCAGCACTCGGCTTTGTTGGGGCAGAGACCGCTGCTGCAAATCGTGTGCAGGGAGTGCTCTGCGACGATGCGCTGCACGTCCGCGTATGCGGCGGTGCGGTGCAGCCGTATCTTCAGCCAATCCGGTTTTTTCAGGACGTTTACCCGTTCCTCATGCAATTTCGGCATTTAAGTTCATTATTTTCCCAATTGATGCAAAAATACAAAAAAATAAATCTCTTTCCTCCTTTTCGGCGAAAAAAACATTTGTGCGGGAAAGATCGGCGATTGTCGGGAACCGCGGATTTTCTGCGTACATCGCATTGCCGGCCGGTATTGGCCGGCCGATCCTTGACTTTTCCGCCTGTGAAAAAAATATTTTGCCTCGGTTTGTCGTGCTTCTTGTTCGCGATGCGGTGCTGGCCGCAAATGCCGGCCGGGAGGGGCAAGGGATGAAAAAACTTTTCTGAATTTCTGAAAAATTCAACTTAAATTCCTATTTTTGACGGATACATCAACATCTGAATACGAATGAAAGCATTGAAAATCGGAAATCTTTGCGCTTCCGTTCCTGTCGTGCAGGGCGGAATGGGAGTAGGCATATCTCTCTCGTGACTGGCCTCGGCCGTGGCCGGCGAAGGCGGCATCGGAGTGATCTCCTCCGCAGGACTCGGCGCGATCTACGGCGAGCGGCCCGGCGACTACCGCGAAGCCTCCGTGCGGGGGTTGAAGGAGGAGCTGCGCAAGGCTCGCGCGGCTACGCGCGGCATCATCGGCGTGAATGTGATGGTGGCCATGTCGAACTTCGCCGACATGGTGCGCACGGCCGTCGCCGAGAAGGCGGACATTATCTTCTCGGGTGCGGGGCTGCCGCTCAACCTGCCCTCGTTTCTGACCGAGGGTGCCCGCACGAAGCTGGCTCCGATCGTCTCGTCGGCCCGCGCGGCGGCGCTGCTGTGCCGCAAGTGGTTCGCGGAGTACCGCTATGTGCCCGATGTCATCGTGGTGGAGGGACCCAAGGCGGGCGGCCACCTGGGTTACAGGCGTGAGCAGATAGAGGATGCCGACTATGCGCTGGAGAAGCTGGTGCCCGAGGTCGTGGCCGAGGTGCGGCGGTTCGGTGCGGAGCACGGCCGACATATTCCGGTCATCGCCGGCGGCGGCATTTATACGGGAGAGGATATTTACCGCATCATGGAGCTGGGAGCCGAGGGAGTGCAGATGGGTACCCGTTTCGTGACCACGGAGGAGTGCGATGCCGCTCCTGCCTTCAAGCAGAGTTACATAGATGCCCGGCGCGAGGATATAGAGATCATCGAGAGTCCGGTGGGAATGCCGGGACGGGCGTTGCGCAGCTCGTTCCTGGAGCAGGTCAAGGCGGGGATCAGACGGCCGAAGAGCTGTCCTTTCGACTGCATCAAGACCTGCGACGTGACGCACAGCCCCTACTGCATCATGCTGGCGCTCTACAATGCCTTCAGGGGCAAGTTGCAGAACGGCTATGCCTTTTGCGGGGCCAATGCGTGGCGTGCGGAGAAGATACAGACGGTGCGCGAGCTGATAGCGTCGCTCGGCAGCGAATACGACCGCTTCGCCCGAAAGGTCCGGGGGTAACGGGATGCGGTAATCGGAATGGAGCATGCGGCTCCGGTCCTGCTGCTTGCGCGGCGGATCGGGGCCGCGGCCGTTTCGGGCCGGATCAGAGCCACTTCTTGAACCGGAAGAACCAGATGGTCAGTGCCGAGCAGAGAATCATCAGGCCGATGGCGAACAGGTAGCCGTAGCGCCAGTGGAGTTCGGGCATGATCGTGAAGTTCATGCCGTAGATGCTGGCGATGAGCGTCGCCGGCAGGAAGATCACGGCGGCCACCGAGAAGATTTTCACGATCTCGTTCTGCT
Source organism: Alistipes sp. (assembly GCA_029065825.1). Lineage (GTDB taxonomy): Bacteria > Bacteroidota > Bacteroidia > Bacteroidales > Rikenellaceae > Alistipes. The sequence continues at coordinate 2,725 of JAIEHQ010000009.1, read as the reverse complement.
CGATATTGATCAGACCCAGGGCGGCGTCCTGGATGTAGTCCAAACGCTGGAAGCTGAAGTCGGCGTGGTTGATGAGTGAGCTTACGTCCTTGATCATCAGCTGAAGGCGCGGGTAGATGTCGTTCGGGAAGCGTTCGCTGCGCAGGATGCCCGAGAGGACGCGCTGGCGGTCGAAGATGTTTTCGCGCAGCGACATAGTGCTCTCCTGCAGGGTGTTGATGCGTCGCAGCACCTCCTTGTCGATGACCTCGTCGCCGCTGATGGTGCGGCTGAGCGAAGAGACCTGCCGTGCGATCAGCTCGACCATGTCGGCATCGTAGTCGATGCGGACTTCGAGCAGCGTGATGAAGATATGGTAGCCCGTCGGGTAGTTGCGGTAGTTGATCTGCAGCCGCTTCTCGGTCTCCAGGAAGGTGCGGGACTCGGCCTGCCGCACGGTAACCATCACGCCTTCGTTCGAGATGATGAACGAGACCGGCTCGACGACGAAGCTGTCGCCCGTCGGGACGAAGAAGTTCGAGTTGGAGATGATCGCATTTTCCGTCTCGGAGTATTTCGAAGTCGATTCGATCTCCTCGACCTGCTGTTCGGTCTGGAGGTCCATCTCCATGAAGTTCTCGACCGCCTTCCGCTCCTTGATCGAAGGCTGCAACATGTCGATCCACAGAATGTCGTCGTACCCCAGCTCGTCGAAAAGCGCGGTGTCGGCGTTGCGGATGATCTTGTTGTATTGTTTGAGATAAATCGTAATCATAAGGCACCCTGTTTTGGTCCGGTCGCCCGGGTTCGCTTTTTATGCGTGAACGCTCGAAGGCAGGGGTGCGTGCGGCGGCAGGCCCCCGGCCTATTCCCTTCAGCCGGGATTGGCGTGCGGGGAGACCTTCACGCCGGCATCCCAGAACTTGCGGAGCGCGCGGTGCTTCTGATTGTCGAAAATATAGTCGATGTTGCGGGTCAGGTAGGTGTAGGCATCGTACGGCTTGCGGTCGAAGCCTCCCTCGAGGATGGCTTCGTAGGTGTGTTCGACACCGAACGTGAGGGCATGCTGCAGGGCCTCGATCGTCTCGTAGGGAGTGCCTTTGCGCGCCACCCAGACCGCGAAAGCGAACGGGAGATCGGTCGCGGCGCGCCACTCGTCGGCCAGGTCATAGACATGGGCGAACCGGTCCTCCCAGTCGAAGACCTTGTCGCCGATCAGCAGGAACGCGTCGCCCGGCTGGGCGTGGTCGAGCTGCCGGTAGTCGTCGAGCGAATACCACTCGGGGGCGATCTTCCAGCGGTTGGCGGCCAAATAGCCGGTCAGCTGGACGGAGGTGCGGGAGTGGGGGTCGAGAAAGATGCGGCGCACCTCGGCGATGGGGCTGTTGCTGACCACCACCACCGTGCGGACCGAACCGACGGCACCGATGCAGTAGTCGGTAACGACCTCCGTCGTCTTGAGAGACGGCACACCGGCGGCCGGCACGAGTGCCAGGTCGGCGAGGCCCGCCTCGTAATTCTTCAGGCATTCGGAGGGAGGTGCGAGCAGGAGTTCCGTGCGAAGGTTACCTTCGTGACGGATGCCATAGATGAAGGGTATCGTATTGAGATACGACACTGCCGCTATGCGAGGAACCGTGACCATCATCCATAGATTAGAGATTCAAAATTCGACTCCGGCCGGTTGCCGGTCGGAAATATTCGGGGCAAAATTAGCTTTTTTTTCGGAACGGACCGCATTTTCGGCGATAAAAAACGGGCGGCGGAGTGTCGGCGGAACCGGGTAAGGGAGAGGGGGTACAAACGATCGGTCGATTTTATTTGTCGGGAGGTGCGGTTTTTTCGGCTGCGAACTCTTGACAACGGGGGTGTCGCGAGGGTATATTTGTGCTCTCTTCGCTCCGGTTATTCACAAAACGAACAGAGGTAGCCGGGGGTTTTGAACAATCTTATAATATAGATATACAGCTTATTGCGAATGAGTGTCGATGTTTATTAACAATTTGTCCGACATTTTTCGACACGAATCGGGCATATTGCGCCCCGAGGGGCGGATTGTTCGTTTCAGCCGACGGTGTGTCGGTGTCGTCGGGAGGTTTGTGAGCGAAGTTATCAACATCGGGAGTAGGGCTGTGTATAATTTTAAACATTGTCAATATTTTGAAAATCAATTATTTGGTTTTGTATACTCGGACTTATCAACAATTTTTCTGTCGATTTATCGACATGAATCGAATATTGTTGCCGATTGTGGGGCGTTCGTCGTCCGCTTCGGAGGCCGAGACGGTTATCGACATGGAAGACAGCGGTGTTTATAATTACGAACAATCGTAATGCGATGAAATACAGTTGTATTTGGTGTTTTATCGACACGTTTCAACAATTTGTCACATAATTTATTAACATGAACTCAATATGAATTGCCTCCATCTTCTCCGGACGATCGACGTGCCTGCTACGGCCCGGTCCGATGTCGTGGGCGGCTGCCGGTCCGGAGCTTCGGAAGCCGTCGTGCTGCGGAGAGCCGCCTGCCGCTCTCGGGGCGGGCGGCTCCTCGCCGGGGTCGGGCCTTCGTGCCGAACGGGAGGCCGTTCGGGACCGTTCTTCGGCCGGACTGCCGGCCGTCGGGAAATCGTTGTCGAAAAAAATAATTATGAAACCATGATATTTACGCAATTGCCGCAGCCGTTCGCTTCGGTTCATCGTCCGCTTACCTACGTTTTTTCACAGATCGCCGCTTCCGAGC
>JAIEHQ010000089.1 GCA_029065825.1 Alistipes sp. | reverse complement strand
CCCCGCTACAGCACCTCCCCGTGCAACGGCCGCCGGCTCGGAATTTCCGTCTGTCTCAAGGGCCGGCCGCAGTCCGCCCCCGCAACGGCTGCAGAAGCCCGCATGCGCAGCGAAAAAACCGGCATGCACACATAAAACGTCCTGCGGGGGATTTTCACGACAGGACGCATCCGGCCGTCGATTCCCGCCCCGCCGGCTCACGGCCTCCCCGCTACAGCACCTCCCCGTGCAACGGCCGCCGGCACGGAATTTCCGTCTGTCTCAAGGGCCGGCCGCAGTCCGCCCCCGCAACGGCTGCAAAAACCCGCATGCGCAGCGAAAAAACCGGCAAGCACACATAAAACGTCCTGCGGGGTTCCGGTTCTCGCGAATTCTTCCTATCTTTGCGGTGCGTGCCGTCCCCCGAAAGGGAGCGCACCGCATCGAGGCTCCATAGTTCAAGGGATAGAACGAAAGTTTCCTAAACTTTAAATCCGCGTTCGAGTCGCGGTGGGGCTACGACGAAATCCCGGACCGATCGTTTCCGATCGGTCCGGGATTTCTCTTTCTGCGCCCCCCTGCGGTATGAGCCGGCCGCTCCGAAGAGGCAAACGGAAAAGAACGAAACTCCGGGCGGGGGGGGGAGGCGTGCCCGAAGTTTCGTTTTCTATCGTCCTGCGGAAGGAAAGCGCCTACCGCACCTGGAAGCGCGACATGGCTGCGATCCGCTGCGACTCTTCGATCCGGCGAAGCAGCACGCCGTTTTCCGCAACACGCTCCGCATTCACGGCCGGAGCGGCTGCCACAGGCTTCGTCGCGGCCTTCGCACGGCGCACGGCCGGCTTGCGAAGCGCTTCGGCGGAGGCGGTGCGGCCAATGCTTGCAGTCTCCTCCTGCGAGTCGATGAACTCCTGAGCGGGCGACACGCCGCTCTTATCGAGCGTGAAGGGGGTAATCACGGCATGTCCGAAGTTGCCTTTGATGTCGAGTGCGATCGCCATGCAGGAGAAAGCGGTGTCCCAATTGCACACATAGACACCCGTGCGGGCATTCTGGCGCACCTCGTCGCCGCCCCAGGTAATGAGCATGTCGATCACGTCGTCGTCGGTAAGGCCCCACTCGGTCAAGTCGCCCTCGTAGATGGTCGAGCACCACTCGTAAGCCGAGGCATTGGGCTGCAGCTCGTAGCAGAGCACCGCCGAACCGCGCATCATGCCGTACTTCGAAGCGTCGATGGCCGCCAGCTCATCGCCGTCGTAATAGCTGCCCGCCACGAATGTCACGGAAGCATCGCTGAAGACACGCTCGCCGGTGGTGAAGACCTCGCTCACGAATCCTTTGGGGTATGCGGCCTCGCCGCTCTCCAGGTCGAGGCTGACGGCCATGACCACATAGGAGGTTTCGGACTCCAGACGCTCGTACACGTAGGAATCGTCGCCGATGGAGGCCACGTTGAGCGCCCACTCGGGCTTCTCGCACCCCGCGAACTCGGCACCCCACGACAAGGACTCGTCGAGCAGTGCCACGATCGCCGCATCGCGGTCGCCCAGTTCGGCCACACGCTCGTCGAAAGTCTCCGACTCGATGATATCGCTGTAATAATAGACTCCGATATTGGGTCGGGTAACGACCGTCGCCGAGTTATAGGTTATGTCCGTCACTTCGAACTCCACCACGAGATCCTCCGCATTGACCTCGGCCGGCTCGGTATGGATATCCCGCCGGGTCAGTCCGGTCGTCGGTCCCTCCTGCCAGCCGAACACCAGCAGACAGTAATCCGAATCGGGTGCGAGGTAATCGATCCCTTCGATGGCCGTAGCACCCGTATGCAGCGCCTCTTCCAGCATGCCGTTGGCCTCGTACATCTCGCCGAGACCCCACATCAGCTCCTCCTCCGAGGAGGCCTCATCGACATCGCTCCTGCGCTGCACGGTCCAGAAGTACTGGTCGTCGTTCGAGGGAGTGATCGTACCCGTGACGCTGTTGAAGGTAATGCGGTCGATCTCGACGGCGAAGGTGTTGGCCGAGGGTGTCAGCGCCGGAGTGACGACCTCTTCGATCGCCGGAGCGGAATTGGGCAGGAAGTCGGGAGTGACTCCGACGGCAAAGGCATAATAGGTTCTCTCGGGCCGCAGCTTCTCGAACACGTCGCTATCCTTGCCACGGCAGACGAAGTGTTCGTAAATATCCCGCACGGAAGCCCCCTTTGCGGTATAATAACGGACGATCCAGGCGAGATACTCCGTCGCAGCCTGCTCCGGGGTATCCCATTCGGCCACCCACTCCTCCTCCATGAGCGAGAAGAAGAAATCCGCCTTGGGGTCGGAAGCCGTCACCGTCATCGTGAACGACGAGGGCGCGAGCTGCGAGATCTCGATATCGAAGGTCACATCGACCTGATCCACCGCCTCGGTCCGGAAAAGCAGCTTGTCGATCGAAGTAGTGAACTCGCCGCCGAAAGACATTCCGTAGGCATAGAGATAATAATCGGTACCAGGGGCGAGACCATCGGCAAAGTCCTCGATCGGCCCGGTAAACAACTCGCGGGCCAGCAGATCCTCCAGCTTCATGTTCGCCGTCGCCGCCCAGGATTCGAACAACGCCAGGTCGTCCATCTGGTAATCCCAGTCGGTTTCGAACCGATCGAACTCCTTCTTCTCGACAATCTTGCAAATGTAGGTCATCGTCGCATCGTGAGGCTTGCACGCGAGCGCGCATCCGTTGACGGAGATCGCATCCACCGCCAGATCGAAGTGCTCCCCTTTCATCTCGATTTTTTCGTCAGGGACTGGAGAAGGAGTGTCGGAACTGCATGAAACCGCAGCCAACAAAGCAGCCGCCAGGACCACTTTCAAGTAAAACTTTGCCATAGGATTGTTTTTTAATAAATATTAGAAAGGTATTACCCCCCCCCTTGATTTTTTTAATAATTCACGATGCCCGATGCGCTCCGCATCACTTGCGCTCCTTGATCCGTCCGTCGCGGTAGGCGGCCACCAGGCTCTTCAGATCGTCGATCTGCACCTGCAGCTCGCGGCCGACGGTGGTGTCGCGCACGGTAATGCGGTTGGTCAGCGCCTCGACCACCACTTTGGTCGAGATGATATCCTGCCCCTCCTCGATCGCCTTGGCGGCCGATTCGAACGGTTCGTGCTGCACCAGCTGGAGTCCGTGCGAATTGTAGATGAGCGTATATCCGGCGATGCCCGTCTCCGAATGGTAGGCTTTCGAGAATCCGCCGTCGATCATCAGCAGCTTGCCCTCGGCCTTGATCGGGCTTTCGCCCTTGCGGGTCTTTACCGGCACGTGGCCCGAAATGATATGGGAGCGGTCGGGATCGAGGCCGAAGGCCGAGAGAATCATGCAGCACATCTGGGGATCCTCCAGGTGCTTGTAGTAGAAACCCTTCTCCTCGTGGTGGGTGGTCTTGTCCTCGATCAGGTAGCGCTCCAGCGTCGCCATCTTCGCCTTGTCGAAGAAAGGCGAGTCGGGACCGCACCACAGATACCACATGTAGTCGAGCGCCCGTGCGTGGCGTTCGTCGCCGCGCGTGCCGAAATAGGCTTCGCGGGCCATGCGGTCGAGTTTGTCGAGCAGCTCGCGGCCGGCATAGGGCGCTCCATCGACCACGACCGTCTTGAACTGCCCGTCGGCAGTTACCGGAATCGACGCATGGTACATGAGGTTGGAATTGACGATCATATACATGCCGCCCTTGGCATAGAGCAGGCGGATATGCTTCTGCAGCTTGTCGCTGTTGAGGAACGAGAGCTGCAACGTGCGGATGAGCGCCTCCTCGGCCGGCGTGAGGCGGTAGGGATCGTTCGGATCGACCGTCGGGAAGTCGCCGTCCTTGAGCGGATAATCCTTGCCGTCGATCTCGATGGTGCCCCGCTCGTAGTCGATCTTTTCGAGCAGCGCGCGGTGGTCCATGCCGTACTCGGGATGGCGTTTGATCATCTGGCCCTCGATCTTGAACTGGATGACCGAAATGGCCTTGTGCATCTGCGACATGAGCAGCACGTCGCGCTCCGTCACGCCTTCGCCCTGCATCACTTTGGGCCGATAGGGCACGCAGGGGCAGTTCTCGTAGGCCTCCATCGCGAAGCGGGCCAGCGGCAGCAGGTTGATGCCGTAGCCGTCCTCCAGCACGTCGAGGTTGTCGTAACGGGCCGAGACGCGGATCACGTTGGCGATCGAAGCCAGGTTGCCGGCCGCGGCACCCATCCAGAGAATGTCGTGGTTGCCCCACTGGATGTCGTACATGCTGTACTGCGCCAGCGTGTCGAAGATGATGTGCGGACCCGGTCCGCGGTCGAAGATATCGCCGATGATATGCAGGCGGTCGATCGTCAGCCGCTGGATGACGTTGCTCATCGCCACGATGAAGGCATCGGCCCGGCCGATCGAGATGATCGAGTCGATGATGCCGTTGAAATAGTTCTGCTTGGTCGAACCCTGCACCTCCGACTCGTGGAGCAGCTCCTGGATCACGTAGGAGAAATCCTTCGGCAGCATCTTGCGTACCTTCGAGCGGGTGTACTTCACCGAGACGGCGCGGCACACCTCCGTCAGCTGGTTGAGCGTGACTTTGTACCAATCCTCCAGATTGGTCTCGCGCTGCTTGACCAGCTGCAGCTTCTCGGCCGGATAGTAGATCAGCGTGCAAAGCTCCGACATCTCGGACTCGCGCAGCGTGTTGCCGAACACCTCGTGGACCTTCTGGCGGATCACGCCCGAAGCGTTCTTCAGCACGTGGCGGAACGCCTCGCACTCTCCGTGGAGGTCTGTCAGGAAGTGCTCCGTGCCCTTCGGCAGCGCCAGGATCGCCTCCAGGTTGATGATTTCGGTGGTCGCCTCCGCTACGGTCGGAAACTTCTGCGAGAGCAGCTGGAGGTACTTCATTTCGGCGGGGGAACAGGTT
>JAIEHQ010000088.1 GCA_029065825.1 Alistipes sp. | reverse complement strand
TCCTTGATGAGGGGATAGACCACATAGACCTGCCGCCCCAGCGCGATCTGCTGCCGCATGAAGCCGAAGAGCCGCAGCCGTGCCGCGTCGGTGTAGTGGACCGTGCGTATCGGCCGGCGGCCCGGCGGCAGCTCGTCGATGACCGAGACGTCGAGGTCGCCGTAGAGCGTCATGGCGAGCGTGCGCGGGATCGGGGTGGCGGTCATCACGAGGATATGGGGCGGCTGCGCGTTCTTGGTCCAGAGTCGGGCCCGCTGCTCCACGCCGAAGCGGTGCTGCTCGTCGATGACCACGAAGCCGAGGTTGGCGAAGCGCACCTTCTCCTCGATCAGGGCGTGGGTGCCGATCAGCAGGCCGACCGATCCGTCGGCCACCCCTTCGAGCGCCTCCCGCCGTTCGCGGGCGCGCGAGGAGCCGGTAAGGACCGCCACCCGCACGGGCAGTCCCTCCAGCATGCGCCGGAAGGTGGCGTAGTGCTGGCGGGCGAGGATCTCGGTGGGGGCCATCATGCAGGCCTGGAATCCGTTATCGGCGGCCAGCAGCATCGAGAGCAGCGCCACGAGGGTCTTGCCGCTTCCCACGTCGCCCTGCAGCAGGCGGTTCATTTGGAAGCCCGAGACGGTGTCCCGGCGGATCTCGCGGACCACCCGTTTCTGGGCACCCGTCAGCGGAAAGGGGAGTTTCTCGTTGAAAAAGGTGTTGAACAGCCCGCCCACTTTGGGGAACAGAAAGCCGTTGTTTTTGGCCATCCGCGAAGTGCGGCGCGCCTGTACGTTGAGCTGTATGCCCAGCAGTTCGTCGAACTTGAGCCGGTAGCGTGCCTGCCGCAGCAGTTCGGGCGATTGCGGGAAATGGATGTTGTAGAGCGCATCGCGCAGGGTCGGCAGTCCGTAGCAGCTGCGCAGCGTCTCGGGCAGCGTCTCGCGGATGCGGTCGCGCACCATCGGCCAGAGGTTGCAGAGGATCGTGTAGAACCCTTTGGTGCCGAGCACGCTGCTCAGTTTCTCGGTCGAGGAGTAGATGCCTTGCATGCCGCTCTCGGCCTTGCGGGCGAAGGCTTTCTCGATGGTCTCGATCTCGGGGTGGACCATCGAAAGCTCCCCCTTGAAGAAGGAGGGGCGGCCGAAGACCAGGTATTCGCGCCCCACTTCGATCCGCTTCTCGATCCATTTGATTCCGTGAAACCAGACGAGCTCGGCCATTCGGCCGCTTCCGTCGTTGAGCAGGGCCGTGAAGCGCCGCTTGCGCCCTGCGCCGGCGTAGTTTACCCCTGTGATACGTCCGCGCACCTGAAGCAGGGCCGTCTCCTCCGGGGGGATGTCGGCCATGCGGTAGATCTTCGTGCGGTCGATGTAGCGGAACGGATAGTGGCTGAGCATGTCGCCCAACGTGCGGATGCCCAGCTCCTTCTCCAGCAGACGGGCCCGTGCCTCGCCCACACCGGCGACGAACTTGATGTCGTTATCGAGAATATCGCCCATATTTTCATGTCAAAGGTACGAATAAGCGAGGGCAAAAGCAAACCTTAGGTTTGATTATACCGAGACCGGAGTATTTGAAACCAAGTCGAGATACGAATAAGCGAAGGCAAAACGAGGTTGCCCGTATTTTGCCGGGCGGGAGTCGATGAGGTGTATCCGAAGTGCGAAAATTCGGACGGGACGGGTGCCGGCCGGCCCTCTGCTGTGAGGGGGCGGAGGATAGGGGGCTGGAGGAGGAAGCCGTCCGTTGCGAGGAGAAACGGGCTGCGCTTCAGTCCGCTTCGTGCAGGATCCAGGCGGCGGCGTAGTCGGCCTCGCAGCGGAAGTCGATGCGCAGCGGCTCGCCGCCGAGGATGCGGCCCGTCATGCGTCGCTCCGCCATGTCGATCCGCTCGATTCGCAGGTCCTCCAGCAGCCGCAGCTCCCTGCGCCCCGCATATTTGTAGAGGGTCTCCTTCGCGCACCAGAGCAGCGGCAGCAGCAGGGGATCGTCCCGCAGGGCGCGCTCCTCGGCGGTGGCGAAGCGGGGGGCGATGCGTGCGAAGTCGCGCCGGGGCGATTCGATATCAACGGCGCAGCGGCGTTCGGAGAAGCAGACCGCGACGTAGCCCGCTCCGTGCGAGACTCCGATGCGGACCGGATGGTTCCGGACCTGGGGGGCGCCGACCGCGTCGTAGGCGATTTCGGCTCCGGGCAGATGGCGGCGTACGATCGCCCGCCAGCTCAGGAATTCGGCCTGCCGGCGGGCCGTTCCCAACGCTCCGGCCTGCCGCAGCTCCTCCTCCGTGACATGCTGCCGCAACCGGTCGGGGGTGCCGATCGGCTCGATGCAGAGCAGGTTATTCATGCAGGATTACCTTGATCTTGTCGATGCGGTGGCCTTCGACGTGGTGGACGACGAAGCGGATGCCGTGCGCCGTGACCGTGTCGCCTTTCTTGAGGAAGTCGCACCGCAGCTCGAGCATCAGCCCCGCGAGCGTCTCGGCGCGCCCCTTTACGTCGGCGAAGGTGTCTTCGTCGATCTCGACGATCCGTTCGAAATCGACGATGTGGGTCTTGCCGTCGAAGAGGTAGGTGTTCGCGTCGAGACGCGTGTAGAGCGCCTCGTCGGTGTCGCTTTCGTCGGAGATCTCGCCGACCACCTCTTCGATGATGTCTTCGAGCGATACGAGTCCCTGCGTCGATCCGTACTCATCGACCACGATCGCCATGTGGATCTTCTTGGCCTGGAAATCCTCCAGCAGGTCGTTGATCTTCTTGTGCTCGGGAACGAAATAGGGTTTGCGGATCAGCTGCTGCCAGCCGAATTCGTCGCTCTGGTTGATATGGGGCAGCAGGTCCTTGACGTAGAGCGTGCCCCGGATGTTGTCCAGGTCGCCTTCATAGACCGGAATGCGCGAGAATCCGGAGTTGATGATCGTCTGCTTGACCTGCTCGTAGGGGTCCGTGAGTGCGATGGCCGTCATATCGACCCGGGGCTTCATGATCTCCTGCACCTCCGTATTGACGAAGCTGACGATGCCCGAGAGCATGCCGTGCTCCTCTTTCGAGCTGGTGTGGGTCATGTCGATCGCGTCGGCCAGTTCGTCGATCGAGATCTCCTGCCGGTGCGCCGCCTTGCGGCAGAGGCGCGAGCCCGTGTGCATCAGCAGGTAGGAGAGCGGGTAGAAGATCGTTTGCAGCACCGCCATCGGGCGGGCGACGAACCCGGCGAAGCGCATCGGCATGGTCTGGGCGGCCACTTTGGGGAGGATCTCGCCGAAGAGCAGCAGCAGGAAGGTTACCAGCACGCTCTTGACCAGGAATTCGAATCGGGCGAACGTGAAGAGCGCGTCGATGATGTTCGACGAGAGGATGACGATGCAGATATTGACCAGGTTATTGACCACCAGGATCGTGGCCAGCAGCAGATCGACCCTGCCCAGCAGCGAGAGAATCGTCTGGGCGTTCGACGAGCCGCTCTTTTTCAGCGCGCGCACGTCGTTGGCCGACAGCGAGAAGAAGGCGGTTTCGGAACCCGATACCAGGGCCGATACCGACAGCAGAAGCAACGTGATGCCGCACAACACCCAGATGTGGGGTGTCATGCCGTGAAATACGAAAGCTGCGCTCGGTTCCAATGCGGGGCGGTTTTTCGGTTATTCGGGCATCGTTTCGCTGCGCTCGTCGTTGCCCTCGGGGGCGGCGGGGCGCTCCTCGCGCGACGGCTCCTTGCGTCCGGGGGGAACCTCGGAGACTGTGACGAACTGTGCTTTCCGGGTCTGGTAGGCGGGTTTGGAGAGGATCTCCTCGATGTTGCGGTAGCGGGTCGATTTTTCGCCCAGAACGACCTGCTCGGCCGGCTGGGGCTGCGGTGCGGCCGTACCTTTGGCTGTCCGCGCGAGCGGCTCGGCTGCGCTCTTCTCGGCCGGTTCGCTGCCGGGCTGCGTGACGGTCCGTGCCGGCGGGACGATCTGCCGGTCGCGTGCCTCGTCGAATCCGGTGGCCACCACCACCAGCTCGATGGCCGATCCCAGCTGGGGCTTTTCGCTCGTACCCCAGATGATATTGGCATTGTGCACGTTGCCCGATACGTCCTCCACGCTGGCGTGCGACTGAATGTACTCCAGAATCCGCACCACCTCTTCGTACATCAGTTCGTCGGCGTTGGCCACCGAAATGTTGATCAGTATGTCGCGTGCGCCGCTGATGAGGTTGTGGTCGAGCAGCGGCGAGTGCAGCGCCGCTTCGGCGGCGGCCTCGGCGCGGTTGTCTCCTTCGGCCGTCGCGACGCTCATGTGGGCGCGGCCGCTCTCGCGCATGACCTTCGAGACATCGGCGAAATCGACGTTTACCAGGTCGCTCTTGACGGTGATGATCTCGGCAATGCCCTTGGCTGCGGCGGCCAGAATGTCGTCGGCCTTGCCGAAGGCCTGCTTGAGTGCCAGGCGGCCGTAGATCTCGAGAATGTTTTCGTTGTTGATTATCAGCAGCGAATCGACATTCTGGCGCAGCTCCTCGATGCCCCGGAATGCCTGGTCGTAGCGGATCGGTCCCTCGACCGCCAGCGGCGAAGTGACGATGCCCACCGTGAGGAGGCCCATCTCCTTGGCCAGCTTCGCGATCACGGGCGAAGCGCCGGTGCCGGTGCCGCCGCCCATGCCGGCCGTGATGAAGACCATCTTGGTGCCCGATGCCTCGAAGCGCTGGCGCACCACGTCGAGCGATTCGATGGCTGCCCGGCGGCCGTTTTCGGGATCGTTGCCTGCACCCAGACCCTCGCTGCCCAGCTGGATCTTCAGCTGCACGGGGCTTTTGTCGAGTGCCTGCTGGTCGGTATTGCAGACCATGAAATCGACCCCTTCGATGCCGAGGTTCCACATGTGGTTCACGGCATTGCCGCCCGCGCCGCCTACGCCCACCACCATGATGATGGAGGAACTTCCGCGTGTGGCGGACAGCTGGGTCATGACATCCTCGTTCATATCGTCGATTGCTCTGTATTCGTTGCTCATGGGTTAAATCTCTTCGTCGTCAGCGGCGTTGAAGCCTTCGTTGATCTTTTCGAGCGTCTTCTTGAAGATATTTTTCCAGTTGCGCTCTTTCTTCGTCGGGTCCGGATAGGAGAACTCCTCTCCCTGGTCGGCCTTCTCTTGCTCCGGTGCCTGGGGTGCCGGCTCCTCGCGGGGTGCGGTCGGCTGGACCGGCCGGCCGGGTTGCGGGGGGAACGGCTGTGCGGGCCGTTCGGCGGGTGCGTGCTGCTCCGGACGCTGCGGCTCGGGGCGCGTCTGCGGATAGGGCGGACGCGGCGTGCTTGCTGCCGGGCGCGAGGGGGTGTAGGGCGGTATCGGCTGCGATGCGGTCGGGTGCGGTGCCGGTTGTGCGGCGGGCGCTGCCGCGCTCTTCTCGGGTTGCCGCGAGGCGAGGCGGTTCTTGTTCTCGATGATGTTGCAGGGACCTGCCCACATGCCCCGGAGCAGCAGTCCGGCCGCCGTTGCGTATGCCGGGTCGGAGAGTCGTTCGCAGCTCTGTTCGTTGAAGCCCGTTTCGGCCGATGCCACGCGCACCTCCATGCCCGTGGCGCGGCGGAAGAGTTCGTCGAGGTCCTTCAGCTGGGCCGATCCGCCCGTCAGCACGATGCCGTAGGCCAGTTTGTCGGCGCAGCCCGAATCCTCGATCTCCTGCCGGACGAAATCCACGATGTCCATCGCCCGGGACTCGATGACCGTCGCCAGGTTGCGCAGCAGAATGGTTTTCGACTCGCGGATCGTGCGGCCGCTGACGCGGATCAGCTTGTCCTCCGGAGCCAGGTCGGCTACCGCCGATCCGTATTTGCACTTGAGGCTCTCGACATGCTTTTCGGGGATGCTCTGTGAGCGTATGTCGCGGTTGATGGCCTTGGCTCCCATCGGGATGGAGGCCGCATAGCGGACCATGCCCCGGTAGTACACTGTCACGTCGGTCACGCCGCCGCCCAGATCGACCACCGCTACGCCCTCCTCCTTCTCCTCGTCCGAGAGCACCGCCTCGGGGGTGGCCAGCACATTGGGGAAGATGCCCAGGGTGCGGATGCCGAGCCGGCGCAGCGCCATGTCGAGCCGCTGGAGCGGCGTCTTGTCGCAGAGGATGAAGTTGAAGGTCGAGGAGAGCCGGCGGCAGAAGGAGCCGACCGGATTGCGTACCTCCTCGTGGTCGTCGAGCAGGTAGAGCTGCGGAATGCGCTCCACGATGACCTCGTCGTCGGGTGCCTGCACGTTGCGCATGCGGTCGAACAGAGCGTCCACGTCGCTTTGGTTCACTCCGTTCTGGGGGTCGAGCGTGAACACGTGGTCGGTGTGGCAGGCGCAGCGGACGAACTCGCCCGAGATGCCCGCATAAGCCTCCGTGATGCGTATGCCGAAGTCGTTTTCGAGTTCGGTCACCGCTTCGCGGATGGCACTGCCCGCCTGTTCGATATTGACGATCCGGCCCGCATTGACCCCTTCGACCGGTTTGGAGACGATGGCTTCGACATCGAGGCTTCCCTCCTCGTCCCGGGTGGCGACGGCGACCACCACGTTCGACGAACCGAGGTCGATGACTACCGTATAGTTTTTCTTTTCCACAGCGCGTTATCTAACTTTTTTCGTTTCGAAAATCAGCGTTCCGAGCAGACGATCTGCCCCCGGAACCTCAGGTCGATGGTTTTGTAACGGTCCCATCCCGCACGCGAAAGCCCTTCGCGGTAGAAGCGGATCAGCTTGTCGAATTTCCGTTCGGCATCGTCCGGGGAGCCGAAGAGAATCGTGAAGCTGCCGCTGCGGGGCGTAAGCTCCAGTTCCAGTTCGCCGCTCGCCGTGCTGCGGGCCGTTATCTGGACGACCTCCGACCGGCGGAAATCGTCGCTCTCCATCCATTTTACAAAGGTAATGAGTTTCGAGAAATCTTCGTATCTTTTCTCCAAAATTTTTTGTTGCCTCCGCTCCGATTCCTGCCGGGCCGATATTTTGTCGATTTCGGCTTGAATCATCTGAGCCTCATACCTGTATTTGCGGCGCAGCTGCTCCTTGCGGCCGCGCAGCTCGCGCACCCGTTCGGCGAATGCCTCCGAGGATTCGAACCACCCTTTGCGCACCCTCATGCGCCGTACGGCGCGGATGTTTTCGTCGTTCTGCAGCTCGCGGCGGTAGAGCGGGTATTTTTCCCGTTCGAGCGCCTCGATGCGCTCGTCGATGCGGCGCAGCTGCTCGCGGCGGCACTCCTCCAGGGGCCCCGTGTAGGAGGGCGGGAAGGGCGGCCGGTAGGGACCCGTCACCACCGGTACATAAACCGACGAGGCGCGCGGGGCGGCGAACGCGTATCCTTGGTCGGTCACGTAACCGTTGTATCCGTCCAGCAGCAGCCGCATGCGGGGCGTGCGCTGCTCGATGCGGGCGTGCAGCACCCCGCCGTAGGAGACCGACACCCGCACGTCGGCCACGAAGCCGTTGGCGGCGATCGTGCGTTCGATCGAGTCGAGGTCGATGCTTTCGATCGGCTCTCCGACGGTCTTCACGCCGCTGCGGGCGATCCAGCGGCGCACGGCCGCTTCCGATACCAGCCGCAGCTGCGAGGTGCTGTCGGCGATTTCGACCTCGATCCGCTCGACTTTCTGTTCGCGGCGGTGGTGGCGGACTTTGCCGGCAGCGTAGAGCAAATAGGCTGCCACACCGCTCCAGAGCAGTGCGAAAAAGAGGTATTTGCCGATTTTTTTCATTGTCGTCGTCGGATTTGCTGCGGGGCGGAGCCGTCGTCGCGGTGCGTCAGGCCTTGCGGCGCAGGGTTTCGGCCAGCGCCTCGCAGCAGGCATCGATGTTGCCCGCACCGAAGCTGACCACCACGTCGGTCGGCATCGAGCCGATCCTCGCGGCCAGCTCTTCGCGCTCGCAGAGCTGCCAGGGCACCGTCAGCAGGCGGCCGATCATCTGCGAGTCGATCCCTTCGATCGGCTCCTCGCGCGCGGGGTAGATCGGCAGCAGCAGCACCTCGTCGGCATGGGATAGCGCCTCGGCGAACTCCCGGTAGAAGTCGCGGGTGCGGGTGTAGAGGTGGGGCTGGAAGAGCGCCGTGAGCCGTCGTCCGGGGAACATGCGCTTGACCGACGTGATGGCCGCCGCCAGCTCGCGCGGGTGGTGGGCATAGTCGTCGATATATACCTGCCGGGGAGTATTCAGATAGCATTCGAAACGCCGTTTCACCCCTTCGAACGAGGCGAGCGCCTCCCGCACGCGCGCCGCATCGAACGGGATCCCGTCGCGTTCGGAGGCGCACCAGAGGGCTGCGACGGCTGCGATGGCGTTTTCGATATTGACCCAGCCCGGGATTCCGAGCGTGCAGTCTTCGATCGTCGCGGAGGGTGTGACCAGATCGAAGCGGTAGCGTCCCCCGTTGAGCAGCGCGATGTTGCGGGCGTAGAAGTCGCAGGGGGTATCGTAGGCGTAGCGGTAGCATGCGATGCCGGGGTTGTCGATCCGCAGATCGACCCCCTGCTTGAGCACCAGCGCCCCGCCCGGCCGGATGCGGGCGATGAACTGCGAGAAGGCTTCGCGCAGCGCCTCGTGGGTGCCGTAGATGTCCAGATGGTCGGCATCGGCCGAGGTAATGACCGCCACATCGGGCGAGAGCCGCAGGAACGAGCGGTCGAATTCGTCGGCTTCGACGGCCAGGCGGTCGCCTGCGCCGAGCACCAGGTTGCTGTCGAAGTTGCGCGACACGCCCCCCAGGAAGGCGCTGCCGCCTCCCGCCGCCTCGTGGTCGAGCCAGGCCGTGAGGGTCGTAGTGGTGGTTTTGCCGTGCGTCCCGGCGATCGCCAGCACGAACTTGCCCCGGCTCAGGTAGCCCAGCATCTGCGAGCGCTTGACCACCTCGAACCCTTCGCGTTCGAAGTGGCGCAGTTCGGCGTGGTCGGCCGGCACGGCGGGCGTATAGACCACGATCGTCGTCTGCGGGTCGTCGAACGGGGCGGGAATCGCCTCCGCCCGCTCTTCGTAGTGGATGTCGGCGCCTTCGGCTTCGAGCCGTTCGGTCAGCGGCGTGCGCACGCGGTCGTATCCCGCGACCCGTTTGCCTTCGTGCAGGAAATAGCGGGCCAGGGCGCTCATGCCGATGCCTCCGATCCCGAGGAAATATACGTTCGAAAACTCTTTCATGTCCGTTGTTCGCGTTTTTGGCCGGGTGCGTCCGCGGGGGACGGACCGGCGTTCCGGTGCGGAACCTGTTTTGCGGTTGCAAAATTATACGTTCCGATGCAAATATCCGCTTTTCCGGGCGAAAGAATCGCCCGCCGGCGGCTGCTCCGTCCGCTGCGGCCGGGGCAGGATCTCCGGCACTTCCGCTCGTGCCGGCGTTATCGCTCCATGTCGGCCGTACGCTTGCGGTCGTCGGCGAATTTGCGGCACCAGGTGGAGATGCCGCATTCGGCGCACTTCGGCGCGCGGGCCGTGCAGACGTAG
>JAIEHQ010000087.1 GCA_029065825.1 Alistipes sp. | reverse complement strand
TCCTGTGGCGGAGCATCCGCTGCCGCGCCCCAAGCATCTCGATCGGATGATCGAACTGGCGGAGAAACTCGCAGCGGGGATTGCGTTTCTGCGGGTTGATTTTTATGAACTGGACGGCCGGATCTATTTCGGGGAGCTGACTTTCTACCCCGGAGGTGGCCTGGAGGAGTTTGCACCCGAAGCGTGGGATCGCAGACTCGGGGAGATGATCGATCTGTCGCCGGTCGGAAGGTAGTTGTTACGGATGGTTGCAAACAAGAAATACAAATGATAATGATATGAATATAGCGATTGTAGGTACCGGGTATGTCGGTCTCGTGTCGGGAACTTGTTTTGCCGAGATGGGTGTCAATGTGGTTTGTGTCGATATCGACCGTGAGAAAGTGGCCAAATTACGCGAGGGGGTTGTTCCGATTTACGAACCGGGACTCGACGAGATGGTCAAGCGCAATGTCGAGGCCGGAAGACTCCGGTTTACTACCGACCTGAAGGAGGTGCTGGATGATGTGGAGGTCGTCTTTTCGGCGGTGGGGACTCCTCCCGACGAGGATGGTTCGGCCGATTTGAAATACGTGCTTGCCGTTGCGAAAACGTTCGGCGAGAATATCAAGAAATATACGATTCTGGTAACCAAATCGACCGTTCCCGTAGGTACGGCCAGGATGGTTAAGCAGACCGTGAAGGCCGAGCTTCTCAGGCGGGGGGAGGATGTGCCGTTCGATGTCGCCTCCAATCCCGAATTTCTCAAGGAGGGTGCCGCCATTAAGGATTTCATGACCCCCGACCGCGTCGTGGTCGGAACGGAGAGCGATGAGGCGCGCAAAGTGATGTCGCGTCTTTACAAACCCTTCATGCTTTCGGGCGAACGGATGATATTTACCGACATTCCGTCGGCGGAAATGATCAAGTATGCCGCCAATTCGATGCTGGCCACCCGCATATCGTTCATGAACGACATTGCCAATCTGTGCGAGCTGGTTGGGGCCGATGTCAATATGGTGCGCAAGGGTATCGGTGCCGATACGCGTATCGGCAGGAAGTTCCTCTATCCGGGCTGCGGATATGGAGGCTCCTGCTTTCCGAAGGATGTGAAGGCGCTCATCAGGACTGCCGAGAAGAACGGCTACAGCATGCGGGTGCTGAAAGCTGTCGAGGAGGTGAACGAGAAGCAGAAAGAGGTGCTTTTCGACAAATTGATGAAGCGTTTCGACAATGATCTGCAGGGGCGGACCGTCGCGATGTGGGGACTGTCTTTCAAGCCGGAGACCGACGACATGCGCGAGGCCCCGTCGCTGGTGCTGATCGATAGATTGAAGCGTGCCGGTGCGGTCGTCAAGGTGTATGATCCCATCGCGATGGACGAGTGCCGCCGCCGGCTCGGGGAGGATGCCGTACAATACTGCCGCGACATGTACGAGGCGGCGGTCGATGCCGATGCCTTGCTGCTGGTAACGGAGTGGAATCAGTTCCGGATGCCGTCGCTCGCTGTCTTGAAAAAGACCATGGCGCAGCCGATAATCATCGACGGACGCAACATTTATGATAGCGAATACCTGAAAGAGAATGGTTTTTCATATACTTGTATCGGAAAATAGATAATTATATTATGAAAGGAATTGTACTCGCCGGAGGCTCTGGCACGCGGTTGTATCCGATTACCAAAGGAGTTTCGAAGCAGCTTCTGCCCATCTACGACAAACCGATGGTTTATTATCCGATTTCCACCCTCATGCTGGCGGGAATCAAGGATATTCTCATTATTTCGACACCTTTCGATCTGCCGATGTTCAAGCATCTGCTTGGCGACGGCAGCGACTACGGCGTTCGTTTTACCTATGCCGAGCAGCCCTCGCCCGATGGTCTTGCCCAGGCGTTCATTATCGGCAAGGATTTTATCGGCGAGGATTCGGCCTGCCTGGTGCTCGGCGACAATATTTTCCACGGCGCCGGGTTCTCCGGGGTGCTGAAAGAGGCGGTCAGAGCGGCCGATGAGGAGGGCAAGGCCACCGTGTTCGGCTACTGGGTCGATGATCCGGAGCGCTACGGTGTCGCCGAGTTCGATGAGGCGGGCAACTGCCTCTCCATCGAGGAGAAGCCCGAGCATCCGAAGTCGAACTATGCGGTGGTGGGCCTCTACTTTTATCCCAACAAGGTGGTCGATGTCGCCGCCCGGATCAAACCTTCGGCACGGGGCGAGTTGGAGATTACGACCGTGAACCAGGAGTTCCTCAAGGACGGGGAGCTGAAGGTGCAGACGCTGCCGCGCGGTTTCGCCTGGCTCGATACCGGCACGCACGATTCGCTGGCCGAGGCTTCGATCTATGTCGAGGTGCTTGAAAAACGCCAGGGACTGAAAATAGCCTGCCTCGAAGGGATCGCTTTCCGGCAGGGGTGGATCTCCTCGGACAAGATGCGGGAGCTCGCCCGCCCCATGCTCAAGAATCAATACGGGCAGTATCTGCTGAAGGTCATTGCCGAAGTCGAACGTTCCGGAAATAAAAATATCGGTTGATCCATGGAGGTTATCAAGACAGACATAGAGGGTGTCGTTATCATCAGGCCGCGCATCTTTGCGGATGCCCGGGGGTATTTTTTCGAGAGTTTCTCCAAGCGCGAGTTCGATGAGCAGGTGCGTCCGGTCGATTTCGTGCAGGACAACGAGTCGATGTCGCATCGAGGCGTGATGCGCGGACTGCACTTCCAGCTGCCGCCGTTCGCGCAATCGAAGCTCGTGCGCTGCGTGAAGGGGCGGGTGCTGGATGTCGCTGTCGATATACGCAAGGGATCGCCCACCTACGGCAAACACGTGGCGGTGGAGCTGAGCGAGGAGAATCATCTGCAGTTCTTCATTCCCCGGGGATTTGCTCATGGCTTCGCCGTGTTGAGCGATATCGCTGTTTTCCAGTATAAGTGCGACAACTATTACGCGCCGCAGGCCGACGGCGGCATTTCGATTGCCGATCCGACGCTCGGCATCGACTGGCAGATCGATCCCCAACATGCGATCCTGAGCGAGAAGGACCTCCGGCATGCGCTTCTGAAGGACTTCGACTCTCCGTTCGACATTAACACAGATCTCTACGCGCGATGAACATACTTGTGACAGGAGCTGCAGGACAGCTCGGGAATTGCATGCGCCGCGCTGCCTCCGGCAGCAGCGACAACTACATTTTCACCGATGTCGCCGAGCTGGATATTACCGATGCCGAAGCGGTGGCCCGCATGGTCGGGGAACATGACATACGGCTGATAGTCAATTGTGCGGCCTATACCAACGTGGACCGTGCCGAGGACGATGCCGAGGCGGCCGAGCGGCTTAATGCGGTGGCCGTGGCGAATCTTGCCGCGGCGCTCAAGGCGAATGACGGGACGCTGATCCATATATCGACGGACTACGTTTTCGGCGGCGCGCTCGGCAACACGCCGCGTACGGAGGAGGAGCCGGTCAATCCGACCGGTGTTTACGGCCGCTCCAAGTTGCGCGGAGAGCGTGCCATTGCGGATTCGGGCGTGAAAGCGCTCATTTTTCGCACGGCATGGCTGTATAGCGAGTACGGCAGGAACTTCGTCCGGACGATGCTCGATCTGACGGCATCGCGGCCGGAGCTGAATGTGGTGTTCGATCAGGTCGGCACTCCGACTTATGCCTGCGATCTCGCCGAGGCCATCGTGCGCATCGTCGGGGAGCGGATGTTCGAGGGGAACGAAGGGATCTACCACTACTCCGATGAGGGTGTGTGTTCCTGGTTCGACTTCACGAAGCGTATCGCCGAATATGCCGGAAATACCGCTTGCGACATTCGGCCGTGCCACTCCGACGAATTTCCCTCGAAGGTCGTGCGTCCGTCGTTCTCCGTGCTGGATAAAACCAAATTCAAGAAAACATTCGGTCTTCGGGTGCCCTATTGGACCGATTCTCTTAAAACCTGTATTGAAAACCTGCAAAAACATGAAGCGTAACATTCT
>JAIEHQ010000086.1 GCA_029065825.1 Alistipes sp. | reverse complement strand
GGACCTGCGGGCGTGCGCCGGATTTTTCGGTGGGGGCGGGGTGGGAATGGTCCGCCGTATTGCGAAATTTGTTATCTTTGCGCATTCCAAAACAAAAAACCTATGATAGCAAAACCCGAACGGGAGCAGATCGTTGCTCTGATCAAACGAGAGGTCGTGCCGGCCATCGGCTGCACGGAGCCTGTCGCCGTCGCTCTGTGTGTGGCGAAGGCGTGCGAGACGCTGGGGGCGGTGCCGGAGAAGGTGTCGGCCCGCTTGAGTGCCAATATTCTGAAAAATGCGATGGGCGTGGGTATTCCCGGTACGGGGATGATCGGACTGCCGATCGCCATTGCGCTGGGGGCGCTCGTCGGCCGCTCCGAATACCTGCTGGAGGTGCTCAAGGATGCCGATGCCGAGGCGGTCGAGCGGGGCCGGCGTTTCATCGAAGAGGGGCGCATCGATATTTCGCTCAAGGAGGGTATTGCCGAGAAACTCTATATCGAAATCGAGGTCGAGGCCGCAGGCCGTTCGGCGGTGGCGATCATCGCCGGAGGGCACACCAACTTCGTCTATGTCGCCCGCGACGGCGAGGTGCTGACCGACAGCCGCTGTGCCGCGAATGCGGAGGGCGAGGCCGAGGGCGGCACGGCCCTCACGCTGCGCAAGGTCTTCGACTTCGCGATGGAGGCTCCGCTGGAGGAGATCCGCTTCATTCTGGAGGCCAAGCGCCTCAATCAGGCGGCTGCCGAGGATTCGTTCGAAAATAACTACGGCCATTGCGTGGGCAACACGCTGCGCGGCGAGGCGGAGCGGAAGGTAATGGGCGACACGATCCTGTCGCGCATCCTGTCGCACACCTGCGCGGCGTGCGATGCGCGCATGGCGGGGGCGATGGTGCCCGTGATGAGCAATTCGGGCAGCGGTAACCAGGGCATCGCCACGACGATGCCGGTGGTGGTCTATGCCCGCGAGATCGGGGCCGACGAGGAGCATTTGGTGCGGGCGCTCACGCTCAGCCACCTGACGGCGATCTATATCAAGCAGAGCCTCGGCCGTCTTTCGGCTCTGTGCGGCTGCGTGGTCGCTTCGACCGGCTCGTGCTGCGGCATTACCTACCTGATGGGCGGCGGCTACAAGGAGGTGTCCTATGCTGTGAAGAACATGATCGCCAACCTGACGGGTATGATGTGCGACGGCGCGAAGCCCAGCTGTTCGCTGAAGCTGATGACGGGTGTTTCGACGGCGGTGCTTTCGGCGATGCTGGCGATGGAGAACCACTACGTTACCTCGGTCGAGGGCATCATCGACGACGATGTGGATCAGTCGATCCGCAACCTGACGCTGATCGGTCGCGACGGCATGAACGAGACGGACCGTCTGATCCTGAAGATCATGACCTCGAAGAGCTGATCGGCCGGGTGGAAATGACATTGTTGGCGGGGATTCTCCTTCGGGATGATCCCCGCCGCATTGTTTTCCGGCGGCGCGTGCGTGTGCTCGACCGTCCGCTGCGGTGGATGACCGCTCCCGTCGGCGGCAGCGATGCTGCCGGGAATAGGCACAGGGTCCGGTAATTTCTTATAGGCAGAGAAACCCGGCTCCGCATGTGGAGAGTCGGGTTCGTGTGGGCGCATCGGGGCGTTCTGCGCTGGATGTGAGGCAGTTCGGGCGTGCGCTTTCCGCCGAAGGCGCACGGTGTCGGACGGAAAGATTATTTCTCGCTGAAGATCGTGCCGAGGATGAGCGCCGTCGCCCCCTGATGGGAGGCGGTGTAGTCGCGGGCGGCACGACTGGCGCGCAGGCGGGCCTGTTCGTCGTCGCGCAGCGGTACGAACCAGTCGCGCAGCTCTTCGTAGGTGCGGACCGGCGCAGCGGCTCCGAGGGCCACCAGGTCGCAGGCCTCCTTGAACTTCTCGTAGCGGGGGCCGAAAGCGATCGGCAGACCGAATGTGGCCGCTTCGAGCGTGTTGTGGATGCCGACACCGAAGCCGCCTCCGATGTACCCCCAGTCGGCGTAGCCATAGACCGAGGAGAGGAGGCCCACCGTGTCGAGTACGAGCAGCCGGGTTTCGGCGAACGAGGTCTGCGGTGTGCAGCGGGTGTAGCGGATACCGCCCCCGTGCGTTGCGGCGAGGAGCCGCTCGATGCGTCCCTCCTCCATCTCATGCGGGGCGACGATGAAGCGCAGCGACGGGTTGTCGTTCATCAGCCGGATGAGCAGCTCCTCGTCGGGTCCCCAGGTCGATCCGGCGACCAGCAGCCGGCTGTCGCCCTTGAAGCGGTCGATCAGTTCGATCTTTTTGGCTGCGGTGGCGATCTCGGCCACCCGGTCGAAGCGGGTGTCGCCCGAGACGATCACGTTGTCGAAGCCCAGCCGGGCCAGCAGCGTGCGCGATTCGTCGTTTTGCACGAAGATGGTGTCGAAGCTCTCCAGCGCCGTGCGCCACAGTCCCCCGTAGGGGCGGAAGAAGATCGAGTCGGGTCGGAAGATCGCCGAGA
>JAIEHQ010000085.1 GCA_029065825.1 Alistipes sp. | reverse complement strand
CTGCCGAACTGCTCGTAGAAGTCGCCCACGGTTACCGAATAGTCGCGGTCGTTCCAGGCCACGTATTTGCCGGCGAGGTTGCCCCAGCCGAAGCCCTCGAGCAGTTTCTCGGAACCTTCGGCAGGCGTGCCCACCAGCGGATGGGGGTAGTATTCGAGCTGAATGCCCGCCGAGAAGCGGTCGCGCTGGTAATCGACTTTCAGGAAGTTGTTCGATCCGTAGTGGTTCTTGGGAGCTTCGGCACCGGTTTTCTTGTCGTCCACGTAGTAGATCGTGTTGGTCTCGAAGCTGCCGCTCAGATGTCCCAGGTCGCGTTTGGGCCGCGACTCTTCGTTCTTCGGCTCCTTCTTGTCCAGCTCCAGCGAGGAGACGGCCGTCAGGTCGTCCGTCCGATCGGTGCCGGGCACGACCGCATGGGCGTTCGTACCGTACCACAACAGCGCGCCGGTCAGCAGCGCACCTGCCCGTATGATTTTCTTCATTCGTTTCGAGTGTTTGCGTGTTTTTGAGTGATTCGGAGTCTGTTTATTTCAGCTTCTTGATCTTCTCGATCAGCTCGGCCTCGCCGCCGGGGATGTAACCCGTGTGCGAATAGACCATCTTGCCGTTCTTGTCGAAGATGAATACCTGGGGCGTGTTGCTGACGTTGAGCGCACGCTTGAAGTCCTGATTCTGGTCGTAGAGCAGGATCAGCGACGATTTCCAGCCGCGGCCGGCGGCCAGCGACTTGGCGCGCGATACCGAGCGGGCATCGTCCACCGATACGGCGGCCACGCGGAAGTCGGCCTCGTCGAGCCAGTCGATCATCGACTCGCTGATGGCATCCAGCTCCTTGATGCAGGGTTTGCAGGTCGTGGACCAGAAAGAGATCACGATCGGGGTCTTGCCGTCGATCAGCGAGCGGGTGTCGATGGTCTTGCCGTTCTGGTCCTCCAACTGTACGCTGGGGAACTGTTGGGCCGAGGCGATGCCGAAAGACATGACGGCCGCGATGGTCAGATAAAATAATTTTTTCATGGCTATTGGTTTTAGTTGAATTTAAAATGTTTCCGGTTTGCGAGGGGGTTCGAGTCGGGTCGAATCGCCTCTATCGAGGCAAATATACGAATTATTTCACAGGCAGCCTAATATTGCACCATGTTTTTGCTCGCGCGGTCGCAGGCGGCTCGTCCGGAAAGGGATGCGCGGCCCTGCGTGCGGTCCGCGCGGCGGGGCCGCGATGCGCTCCCGGACCCCGGGCGGGGCGGGCCGCGTTTACGAGGAAAACGTATCGAAACGGGGATTTATGATTCGAACCCCGAAAATTTTTACTACTTTTGTAGGAGCGGTGCGCCCGGGTGCGCCGCGCGGAAACCGGAGAATAACTTTTAAAAATACGACAATCATGTTTCATGCAGAGATCTATGCCGCACGGCGCGCCGAGCTGCGCCGCCGTCTGGGCGAGGGAATCATTCTGATTCCGGGCAATATGCTTACCTCCAACAACTACCCCAACAATACCTACTATTTCCGCCAGGACTCCTCGTTCCTCTACTATTTCGGGCTCAACACCCCGGCGCTCGTCGGCGTGCTCGATGCCGACACGGGCGAGGATGCGCTCTACGGAGACGACTTTACGGTCGAGGATATCATCTGGACCGGCCCGCAGCCCTCGCTGCGCGAGCTGGGGGCGACCGTCGGGGTGGAGCGGACCTTCCCGCTGGCTGAGCTGAGGGAGCGGCTGACCCGCGCGATAGCCCAGGGCCGCCGCGTCCACTACCTGCCCCCCTACCGGGGCGAGACGAAGCTGATGCTCTCCGACCTGCTCGGAATCAAGCCCGAGGCGCTGCACGACCGCAAGTCGGTCGATCTGATGCTCGCCGTCGCTGAGATGCGCGAGACGAAGGGTCCCGAGGAGATCGAGGAGCTGGAGAAGTCGTTCCATATCGGCTACGCCATGCACACGACGGCCATGAAGATGTGCCGCGCCGGGGTGGTCGAGCGCGAGATCGCGGGTGCGATCGAGGGCATCGCCAAGGCGCACGGCCGGGGCGTTTCGTTCCCCTCGATCGTCTCGCAGCACGGCGAGACGCTGCACAACCTCCACAGCGACGGCATTCTGGAGAACGGCCGTCTGCTGCTCTGCGACGCGGGCGGCGAGGGGCTGAGCTACTACTGCTCGGACCACACGCGCACCTACCCCGTGAGCGGCCGCTTTACGCAGAAACAGAAGGATGTCTATAACATAGTGCTGGAGGCGCACGACCGGGTGGCCCGGCTGATCGCTCCGGGGATGATGTACGCCGAGGTGCACAAGGCCGCCTACCTTACTCTGGCCGAGGGACTCATCGCGCTGGGGCTGATGCACGGCACGGCCGAGGATGCCGTTGCCGCCGGTGCGATGACCCTCTTCATGCCGCACGGACTGGGTCATGGCATGGGTCTGGACGTGCACGACTGCGAGGCGATGGGCGAGCGCAGCTTCGACTTCGCGCAGATCGCCGAGCGTGCCGCCGCATCGGGCACCTGCATCTACCGCGCCGGCTGGAAGCTGCGCCCCGGAACGGTCATGACCGACGAGCCGGGTCTCTACTTCATTCCGGCGCTGATCGACAAGTGCAAGGCCGACGGACTCTACCGGGGAATCGTCGATTACGAGGCGCTGGAGGCCTACCGCGATTTCGGCGGCATCCGCATCGAGGACGATATTCTGGTAACCGAGACCGGCAACCGGATGATCGGCGGGGAGAAGCATATCCCCGTGACGGTCGAGGAGCTGGAGGCGGTCGTGGGCCGTTAGAAGCCGATGGCCGTCGTTCTGCTCATACCCACCGAGGAGGAGGCGGCCCCGCTGCGGGCCGCTCTGCCCGGTGCGGCGATCCGGATCGCCGGGGTCGGGATGGCCGCGACGGCCGCCGCGACGGCGGCGGTAATCGCCGCCGAGCGGCCCGAGCGCTTGATTCTGGCCGGCATAGCGGGTGCCTACGACCGCTCGATAGCCCGCTGCGAGGTGGTCGCCGTCGCCGCAGAACGGGTCGGGGAGCTGCCGGCCCGCTATGGGGTGCGTTATGAGGCCGGTTTTCTTCCTGCGGGGCTGCGTGCGGTCGAGGGAAATACGACCAGCCGCTGCGGAGCGCCCGCCTGCGGCACGCAAATTGAAAACATGGAGGGTGCGGCCTTCTTCTCCGTCTGCCGGCAGTTCGGCATCCCGTGCGCCGAGGTGCGCGCCGTCTCGAACTACACGGACGATCCGCGCTCAGCGTGGCGGATCGGGGAGAGTCTGGAGGCCCTGAAACGGACATTAACCGAAATACTCGCCGAATATGAATAGAAAGTGGATCGTTTACATCGTGCTGATCGTCGTGGCCCTGGTGCTGGTGATCGTCTTCTCGAAGAATATCTATTTTTGGCTTTCGAACCAGCTCTGGAAGATCCTGCTCTTCCTCGTTACTTTCGCGGCCGGCTGGGTGCTGGGGCGCTTCGGCCGCAGCAGTGCGCCGAAGGCCGAACGTTGATCGGATCGTCATGAACGGAAAATACCCCATCCGCCTCCATATTTCGCCCTGCCCGAACGACACCTTCATGTTCGATGCGCTGCTCAACGGCCGCATCGACTGCGGGGAGTTGGAGTTCCGCCCCGAATTTTACGACATCGAGGAGCTGAACCGTCGTGCGGCGTGCGCCGAACCCGACGTGAGCAAGATCAGCTATGCGCTGCTGCCCCGATTGCTCGACAGCTATGCGTTGTCGGACAGCGGCTCGGCGCTGGGACGGGGCAACGGCCCCGTTTTCGTCACGCGCCGGGGAGTGCGGCCGGAGTCGATACGCCGGGTGGCGGTGCCGGGGGAGCATACCACGGCCGATGCCCTGCTTCGGAGGCTGTTCCCCGCCGTCGGGGAGCGGGTGCCGATGCTCTTCTCGCGGATCGCTCCGGCGGTCGCCGCCGGGGAGTTCGATGCCGGGGTGCTGATTCACGAAGGACGCTTCGTCTATCGCGAGCTGGGGCTGGAACTCGTCGCCGATCTGGGCGAGGAGTGGGAGCGGCGCACAGGGCTGCCTCTGCCGCTCGGAGCCATCGTCATCCGGCGGACGCTGCCCGGGGAGGTGCGGCAGAAGGTCGAGCGGCTGCTGCGCCGGAGCATCGAGTACGCCTTCGCCCACCGCGACGCTTCGCGCGACTTCGTCAAGGCCCATGCGCAGGAGCTGGACGACGGGGTGATCGACAACCACATCGACTTTTTCGTCAATCGCTACTCGCTCGCTCTGGGCGAGGAGGGGCGTGCCGCCGTGCGTGCCCTGACGGGCGCCGCCGTCTGACCTTTCCTATTTTTTCTTTATGGAGGACTATATCGTACGCGAGATCGACAAGATCGGAGTGCTGCTCCGGGGATTGCTCGCCCGGCTGGGCGCGGGATCCGGCGGGCGGCAGGCTGCGGAGGTGTGCCGTGCCGAATTGCGCGAAAGGCTCGGTCTGGAGCTGGACTCGCTGCTCCGGCGGGAGGAGTTCATCGGGGAGCTATGCGGGCGCTACGGCTTCGGCCAGGAGCATCTGGAGCAGTTCGCCGAGTTGTTGTTCGGGCTGCTGCGCGCCTCGTCCGATGCCGCGGAGCGCCGGCGGCTGGCCGCTTGCACGGTCGCCGTTTGCCGTCGTCTCGATGCGGCGGGCGCACCGCCCTCGCTGGGGCGTTACCTCATCCTTCAGCAGTTGGAGGAGAGCTTCCCGATCTGATGCTTGTGCGCTCCGTTGTCGCGGGGCGCTTTTTATGCCTCGTCCTGCGTGCGATCGAAAATGTTGAAGCGGCGCAGCCGGGGGTTGCGGCGGTCGAGCAGCAGGAATTCGACCAGCAGCAGCACGAGCGCCGCACCGATCGGGTACTGGAACTGTTCGTCGTACTCCTCGAAGCGGAGCGCCTGCAGTTCGCCCTGCTCCATCGCATTGATTGTGCGGACGATTTCATCGAGTCCGAGCGACTGGTTGGTCGAGCGCAGGTAAGCGCCGTCGGTAGTGCGGGCGATCTCCTCGAGCAGCGGCTCTCCCAGTTTCGAAACCACCATCTCGCCGTTTTCATCGCGGATGAACTCTCCGTCGATCCGGATCGGCGCCCCCTCGGGCGTGCCGATGCCGATCGTGAAGATCCGTATGCCCTGTTCGGCGGCCCGTTTCGCCGCTTCGAGGGCACCGGAGTCGTGCCCCTCGCCGTCGGTAATCAGCACGATGGCCCGTCCCCGGGTATCCTCTTCGGTGCGTTCCGAAAAGGAGATGGTCGCCAGCGAGATGGCCTGCCCCAGGTCGGTGCCCTGCACGGAGACCGCATCGGGTGCGATCTTGCGGGCGAAGGCCCGGGCCATGCGGTAGTCGGAGGTGATGGGCAGCTGTACGACGGCATCGCCGGCGAAGAGGATCAGCCCCACGCGGTCCTGCCGCAGCCCGTCGAAGAGCCGGTCGATGGCGTATTTGGTCCGTTCGAGGCGGTTGGGCTGGAAATCCTCCGCCAGCATCGAGTTGGAGACATCGACCGCGATCATCATTTCGATGCCCCGGCTTTGCACCTCGCGGAGCTTCGACCCGAACTGGGGGCGTGCCAGCGCCAGGATCAGCAGTCCGAGGGCCGTGGAGAAGAGCGCGAACTTCAGCCGCCGCCGTGCGGGCGAAACGTCGGGCGCGAGCAGGCGCAGGATTTCGGGGCGGGCGAAGCGTGCCAGCCGGCGGCGTGCCAGGTGGAGCGACAGAATGCCCGTGAAGAGCAGCAGGGGAAGCAGCCAGAGCAGCCAAAGGTATTCGGGATTGGCGAAGCGAAACATTACGGTAATGTTTTAAGTACGAAGGTGCGGAGCAGGAATTCGAGCAGCAGCAGCAGTGCGGCGGCAGCGGCCCACGCTGCGTACTCCTCGGTGTAGATGGTGTATTGGGTAATCTCCACCCGGCTCTTCTCCAGTCGGTTGATCTCGTCGTAGATGGCACGTAGCTTGTCGTTGTCCGTGGCGCGGAAGTAACGGCCGCCCGTCAGTTCGGCGATGCGGGAGAGCGTCTGCTCGTCGATGCGGACCTGGGCCTGTACGAGGGTCGGATTGCCGAAGTAATCGACCGTGGGGTAGGGAGCTGTGCCGTGCGTGCCCACGCCGATGGTATAGACGCGGACTCCCTGGTCGCGGGCGATCTCGGCAGCCATCAGCGGGGCGATTTCGCCCCGGTTGTTCTCGCCGTCGGTCAGCAGGATCACCACCTTGCTCTTGGCCTCGCTCTCGCGCAGGCGGTTGAGTGCTGTGGCCAGGCCGTTGCCGATGGCCGTTCCGTCCTCGACCACGCCGCTGCGCAGGCGGCCCAGCAGCGTCTGGAGCGTCCCCTGGTCGGTGGTCAGCGGACTTTGTGTGAAGGCCTCGCCGGCGAAGGCCACCAGTCCGATGCGGTCGCCCGGACGGTCGGCGATGAAAGATCCGGCCACCTGTTTGGCGGCCTGAATGCGGTCCGGCTCCAGGTCGCGGGCCAGCATCGAGGTCGAGATGTCGATCGCCAGCACGATGTCGATGCCCTCGCTTTCGCGCGTGGAGCCCTCCTTGGCCGACTGCGGCCGGGCGAGCGCCACGATGAGCAGTGCGACGGCCGCCGTGCGCAGCGCGAGGGGGAGCGGACGGAGGCAGTAGCGCCAGGTGCGGGGGGCACAGAGCGCGCCATCGACGGTCGAGATGCGGATCGACGCGCGGCCCTGCCGGGCGCGCCAGAGGGCGTAGAGCACCAGCAGCGGAATCGCGCCGAGGAGCCACAACAGATGGGGAGAGGCGAAGTGCATGGTTTTCGATGAATTGACGGGTTACCAGTTTTTATTGCCGCGGACGATCGTGCCGGCGCGCTCCTTGAGCTTCTCCTGCGTGCGGTCCTCCTGAGCCTGGATCGCATCGAGCATGCGCTCCTGCTCCTCGGGCGAGATGCCGCCCTCGCGGGGCGGGGCGCTGCTGCCGTCGTCGCGGGGATCGGAGGGATCGTCGTTGCCGGACCCTTCGTTCGGGTCGTTCTCCTGCTGCCCGTCGTCGGGCTGCTGCGGATCGGTGGAGGAGTCCTCCTTGTCGCGCTCCTGATTCTGGTTTTGATTCTGTTCTTGTTCTTGGTTCCGATCGTCGTTGCGGTTCTGCTCCTGCTCTTGCTGCTGTTCGAGCAGCCGCTTGGTGTAGGCGTAGTTGTACTTGGCCTCCTGGTCCGAAGGGTCGATGCGGAGCGAGTTCTTGTAACTTTCGAGCGCCTCGGCGTACTTCTCCTGCCGGAACTGCGCGTTGCCCAGGTTGTAGTAGGCCGCAGCGCGCTCCCCGTCGGTGCGGGCGGTGTCGGCGGCCAGCCGTTCGAGCGCGGCGGCGGCCTCTTCGAACCGCTCGGTGCGGTAGAGGGCGCTGCTCAGGTCGTAGGCGGCTTCGAAGCTGTCGGGAGCGAGGTCTGCCGCACGGCTGTAGCGCTCGATGCTGCGGTCGTAGCGCTCCCGTCCGAAGTCGCGGTTGCCCCGGCGTACCAGGCTGCGTTCGGGGTATCTCTGCGCCGAGGCGACGGAGGTGCAGAGCAGGGCGAGCGCATAGAGTATGATCGTCTTCTTCATGGATTTATCGCTTGTCTTCGGTGGGTTCTTCCTCGGGATCGGCGGGCTTGGTCGCTTCGACGAAGCGGAAGGCCCGGAGGTAGTTCTCCTCGTTCTCCGCACCGTCGGGCGAGGCTTTGGCGAATTTGACCAGGTCGGCCTGGCGCAGCACCGCCGTGAGGTCGGCCCTGTTCTTGAGCGGCAGATCGAGGCGGCCGGTTTCGGCGATGATTTCGTCGGAGGTCATCTCCATCGCGCCGAATCCGTAGCGGGCGGCCAGGTAGGTGCGCAGGATGTCGGTCAGCCCCGAGTAGTAGGCCTTGTGCTGGCCGCTCTGCCACAGCTTGCGGTGGCGGAGCGCTTCGAGCGCCCGGATCGCCTCGAGGTGGGGCGGAACCGGCGGGGCGGGGCGGAAGAGCCGGGCGATGCCTCCCCGGCGTGCGAGCAGCCGGCGTGCGGCCAGAACAGCCCCGGCGAGCGCCGCCAGAGCGAGCAGCCCCCACGCAAGGTAGCCGCCGATTTCGCCGAAGCGGAAGGGAAGCGTGCGCTGGGGTTTGATGTCGTAGATCGAGTGCGAAGTGGAGTCGATGGCGAAGGTGCCGACCGTCAGCTGCAGTGTCTCGGCCGAGCGGAGGGTGTCGATGACGTTCTTGTCCAGGTAGAGCGCTTCGGCCCGCCCGAGGTGGAATTCGCCCTCCTCGAAGGCGGCCATCGTGTAGCGTTTGCGCAGGGTCATGCGGCGGCCGTCGCGTACGAGCGTGTCGGCGGGGTGGACGGCGACGATTTCGAGGCCGCTTTCGGCCGGAGGCGTGAAACTCGGGAACTCGACTGCCTGCATCACGTCCCGATCCACCTCCAGCAGCAGGTCGAAGCGGTCGCCGATGGCGATGCTGTCGGGTTCGAGGCGGGCCGAGAGGTGCGGCGGTTCGGCGCAGTGGGCGGCGGTGCCGCCGGCGAGCAGCAGCGCTGCGAGCGCTGCGGAGACCTTTTTCATCGTTGTTTGAAGAGTTTGATGAGTTCCGTGACGTAATCCCCGTCGGTCGAGACTTCGGCCGTGTCGATGCGGTTGTGTTTGAGCAGGGAGACGATCCGCGCGTCGCGCTCCTCCCAGCTGCGGGTGTAGTGCTCCCGCACGCGGGCCGACGAGGTGTCGATCCAGACCTGACGGCCCGTTTCGGCATCCTCCAGGGAGAGGATGCCCGCGTCGGGCAGCTCCCGCTCGCGGGGATCGACCACCCGGATGCCGACCAGGTCGTGCTTGCCCCGGGCGATCTTGAGGGCGTGGTTGAGCGCCTCGCGTTCGGATGCGGGGGCGAGGAAGTCGGAGACGAGGAATGCGGTGCAGCGCTTCTTCGAGACGTTCGTGAGGAAGCGCAGCGCTTCGCTCAGCGAGGTGCGCTGCGAGACGGGACGGAAGCCGATCAGCTCGCGGATGATCGCCAGGATGTGGCTGCGCCCCTTTTTCGGAGGGATGAACTTCTCGATGCGGTCGGAGAAGAGGATGCAGCCCACCTTGTCGTTGTTCTGGGCCGCCGAGAAGGCCAGCACGGCGGCGATCTCGGTCTGTATGTTCTTCTTCAGCCGCTCGCCGCTGCCGAAGAGCCGCGACCCGCTGACATCGACCAGGAGCATCATCGTCAGCTCGCGCTCCTCCTCATAGACCTTGACGTGGGGTGCCCGCGAACGGGCGGTCACGTTCCAGTCGATGTCCCGCACGTCGTCGCCGGGCCGGTATTCGCGCACCTCGGAAAACGACATGCCCCGGCCCCGGAAGGCCGAGTGGTATTTTCCGGCGAAGATCTCGTCGGAGAGTCCCCGGGTCTTGATCTCGATCTTGCGGACCCGCTTCAGAATATCGTTCTCGCTCTCCAGCATGGGCCTTTAGGGTACGATTACGTTGTTCAGAATGTCGGTGACGATCTCTTCGGTGGTAATATTCTCGGCCTCGGCTTCGTAGGTCAGGCCGATGCGGTGGCGCAGCACGTCGTGGCAGACGGCCCGCACGTCCTCGGGGATCACGTAGCCCCGGCGGCGGATGAAGGCGTAGGCGCGTGCGGCCCTGGCCAGCGAGATCGAGGCGCGCGGCGAGCCGCCGTAGGCGATCAGGGGCTGGAGCCGTTCGAGACCGTACTCGGCCGGCTCGCGCGTGGCGAAGATGATGTCGATGATGTACTTCTCGATCTTCTCATCCATATAGACCTCCTCCACGACCCGGCGGGCGCGGACGATCTCTTCGGGCGAGGTTACCTTGTCGATGCGGGGAAGCCCTCCGCCCGCGAGGTTCATGCGCATGATGTCGCGCTCCTCCTGTTTCTGGGGGTAGGAGATGCGCACCTTCAGCATGAAGCGATCGACCTGCGCTTCGGGCAGCGGGTAGGTGCCCTCCTGCTCCAGGGGGTTTTGCGTGGCCAGCACCAGGAACGGCTCGGGCAGCGGGTAGGTCTCGTCGCCGATGGTTACCTGACGCTCCTGCATCGCCTCCAGCAGGGCCGACTGCACCTTGGCCGGCGAACGGTTGATCTCGTCGGCCAGCACGAAGTTGGCGAACACGGGACCCTTCCGGACGGTAAACTCCTCGTTGCGCTGCGAGTAGATGAGCGTGCCGAGCAGGTCGGCGGGCAGCAGGTCGGGGGTAAACTGGATGCGCGAGAAATCGGCATCGACGGCTTTGGCCAGTGTCGTGATGGCCAGAGTCTTGGCCAATCCGGGAACACCTTCGAGCAGGATGTGTCCGTTGGACAGAAGGCCGATCAGCAGGGTGTCGATCAGGTGGCTCTGTCCGACGATGACCTTGCCCATTTCGCTGCGCAGGGTATCGACGAAGACGCTCTCGCGCTCGATCCGTTCGTTGAGTTCCTTGATGTTGATGACTTCACTCATTTTCAGGTATCTTTTTTTCGTTGTTTCGGTTTGTTACGTATTAAGCAACGGCCGGGTCGCAAAATTATTGCAAAATAGCGATTTTTTCGGAAAAAAACGCGTCCGGGGCTCTGAATCGCCCTTTTGTCCCGCTCGCCGGGCGGGGCGGGACAGTATGCGGGTGCAAAAAATCCGGCCGCCGACGAAGGACGACCGGATTTCCCACGATCAAAAACTGTTGATGAAAAAACACTCTGAACGGGGAGTCGCAAAAAGGGTGCCGAAACCGATTCCCGGGAGTCTCTTTCCGCTTTCCCCGGACCGGCGGCCCGGGTGTCGGGGAGGTCCGGCGTGCGGCCGTCGCAGGCGGGAAGGGGCTATTTGGCGGCATAGACCACCTGCTTGGTAGCGAAGAACTCCTCGTCGAAGAAGTCGGAGATGGCGAAGCGCCGCCACTCCATGCGGGTGCGGGCGAGCTCCTCGGTCAGATCGCCCCCCTTGAGGTAGAGGATGCCGTTGGGCAGTTCGCCCCGTTCGCCCCGCTCGATCTTGTCCCAGATCCAGCCGACGAAGGCGGGCATCTCCGTGACGGCGCGCGAGACCACGTAGTCGAAGCGTTCGGTCAGCGTCTCGGCCCGGGCGCAGCGGGGCGTGAGGTTTTCCAGCCCCAGCTCCCGGCTCACGCCCTCGACCACCGTGATCTTCTTGCGGATCGAATCGACGGCCGTGAAGTGCGCCTCGGGAAAGAGAATCGCCAGCGGAACCGACGGAAAGCCGCCGCCGCACCCCACGTCGAGCACCCGGGCGCCGGGGGCGAAGGGGCACACCCGGGCGATGGCCAGCGAGTGCAGCACGTGGCGGATGTAGAGCTGGTCGAAATCCTTGCGGGAGATGACGTTGATCTTGCCGTTCCAGTCGGCGTAGAGGTTGTGGAGCGCTTCGAAGCGCCGGCGCTGCCCGGGGGTCAGCGAGGGGAAGTATTTGTCGATCGGTTCAATCATCGGAAAAGTGCGTTTTCGGGTGTCAGTGTCTTTCGTTCTCCGTAATCATGCGGCACATCTGCTCGCGGGCGCGGTGGATCTGGGTCTTGACCGTGCCGAGCGGCAGCGCGAGTTTGGCGGCGATCTCCTCGTAGGAGTATTCGTCGAAGAAGCGGAGTACGATCAGCTGGCGGTAGCGAGGGGACATGTTGTGGAGGTAGTGTTCGATCTGCCCCCGCTTCTGCTGGTTGATGATCCGCTCCTCGGGCGTGGGCATCGACGAGGGGGGCGCCTTGAACTTCTCGTCGATCGGGAGGTCGTCCGACCGCTGCTTGCGCAGGTGATCGACGAAGGTGTTGCGTGCGATCGCGTAGATCCACTGGCCGAAGGTGTAGTCGGAGTTGTAGCGGTGGATGTTGATATAGACCTTGATGAAGGTCTCCTGCAGCAGATCGTCGGCATCGGGTTCGCTGCCCGTGCGCTGGATGAATAGGCGCAGGATCGCCTCCTTGTAGCGGTCGAAGAGGAATTCGAAGGCGCGGTCGTCGCCCCGCACCACCAGTTCGGCCAGGGCGCGGTCGTCGGCTACGATGTAGTCGTCTATCTCCATACCCGTTCGTCTTTGCGGAGCCGCAGCAGGCTCATGTAGAGGGAGTAGATCGGACTCCAGAGGTCGTAGAGCGGGTAGCGCCCCCAGACCTTCTCCTCGCCGATGCGGCGGCCGATGCGGCGCACCTCGATCAGCACGATCGCCAGCCGCACGATCGCCAGCAGCGCGGCTCCCGCCTTGAACTCCCAGGGCATGACCGCGAGCGCCGTGAGGACGGCAAGGAAGAAGAGTGTGCGGCTGCCCGTCTCCCACTGGACGGCGTTGCGCGCCCGGAGGGGGTAGTAGGGGAAGGCGGAGCCGAAATAGCGTTCGGTGCCCGTCCACCACCTCATGCCGCCCCAGCACTTTTCGCGCAGCGCGGCGCGGGGCGAGAGCACGACGCTGACGGGGCTTTGCGGCAGCAGGCGCGCCAGGAAGAGGTCGTCCTCGCCGATGTTCATATTGAGGTGGTCGAAGCCGTTCGCGCCGAAATAGAGCGATTTGGTAAATCCGTAGTTTTGGCGCGTGGCCCGATAGGGACGGCCGCCGACGGCCGCCGACAGCCAGGCGACCGAATCCATCATCCGCCGCATGCGCATCAGGTAGCGGCCCGCCCCCTTGCCCGGCTCCAGACCGCAGTAGCCGATCACGATGTCGCCCCGGCGGAAGCCTCCGGCCATGAGCGAGAGCCAGCGGTCGGAGGTGGGGTAGGCATCGGGGGTGGTGAAGATCAGGTGCTCGTAGTGGGCCGACTTGATGCCGATGTTGAGCGCCATCTTGGAGGAGATCGGGAACCGGGGGTTCATCTGGATCCTGGTCGCCGTGATCTGCGGGAACGACTGGCGGATGCGCACCAGTTCGTCGTAGAAGTCGGTGTCGCGCCCCACATAGACGATGACCACCTCGAAATCGGGATACTCCTGGGCGACGATCAGCGGCAGGATCTCCTCCATGAAGGAGTAGTTTTCGCCGAACAGGGGGACGATTACCGAAACCGGCGGGGTGGCGGTGCGTATCTCGGGGCGTTTGCTGTCCTTGTACTGCGGAATGCGGCCGTAAACGAACAGGTAGTAGCAGAGCTGGACTCCGAACATGAAGAGGATGACCCCGGCCAGGGCCAGGCCCTCCCAGCCGTAATGGGCGATGACGGGTTCGAAAAATTCCATGAGGCGTGCGTTGATCTTTCTGTAAGGGACAAAAATAGGAAATTTCCGCCAATTGTTCCCTGCTTCGCCGGGAAAATTAGCCGCAGGGGAGCTTAGAAAAGTTCGGGCTGCGCCGCATCGTGCAGGAACGTGAGGCGGTGGTGGGGCGTGGGGCCGAGCCGTCCCACCGCCAGGCGGTGTTCGCGCGTGGGATAGCCCTTGTTGCGCTCCCAGCCGTAGCCGGGGTATTCGGCGGCCAGGTGCTGCATGTATTCGTCGCGGTGGGTCTTGGCCAGCACCGAGGCGGCCGCGATATCGGCGAAGGCGGCATCGCCGCCCACGATGCAGCGGAAGGGGAGCGCGAGCCGCGAACGGAACCGGTTGCCGTCGATGGCCAGGAAGCCGGGCTGCGGGGCGAGCTGCTCGACGGCCAGGGTCATCGCCTCGAACGAAGCGTTGAGGATGTTGATCTGGTCGATCCGCTCGGGCGGAACGGCGGCGACGGCCCAGGCGACCGCCTCGCGCTCGATGATGCCGCGCAGCAGGTCGCGGCGGCGGGCGGTCATCTGTTTCGAGTCGTTCAGCAGCGGGTGGGAGAAGTCCGGGGGGAGTATCACGGCGGCGGCGAATACCGGGCCGGCCAGACAGCCGCGCCCCGCCTCGTCGCAGCCGGCTTCGGGCAGTTCGTTCTGATAACGGTTTTCCAGCATGGATGGTGCGGAATTTGGGATCCGCCGGAACAAAAATAGGAATAATTCCTCTTCCGCCCGGCTTATTTTCTTACTTTTGTGCGGGAAACGTTCTTCGAGCCGTTTCCGTTGCGTCGCATATATGAAAACCGATGTCGTTCGCCAGCCTTTTCTGCTGGCTCTCTTTTCGTTGGTGCTGCTGCTCGTCGTCTCGCTCGGCGGGGCGGTCGGGGCG
>JAIEHQ010000084.1 GCA_029065825.1 Alistipes sp. | reverse complement strand
GAACTGGAGTCGCTTTCGGCCAACGCGCTGGGCGTACTTCGCGGCGAGATGACCCCGAAGGTCTATGCCTAAAGCTCCCGAAGTCCGGAATCCGGACATTCGATAAAAAAACTGGTCGGGTTACCTCCCGACCAGTTTTTTTACGATCTCCAGCGTCGTCCGCCAGGCCTCCAGCCGAAAGAGCCGGCTCATCCCGACATAGCAGAGCACCCCGACAGCCGCCTGAAGCAGCAGAGCGGGAAGCGGCGCGAGCGGAACCCAGAGACGCACGGCGCACACCGCGGCCGCCATCGCCGCCGTTACCGATGCCACGGGCAGCAGCGTCCGCAGAAAACGGCCGCAGGTCAGCCCCGCATAACGGGTCGTCGCCTCGA
The DNA here is from genome assembly GCA_029065825.1 of Alistipes sp. GTDB lineage: Bacteria > Bacteroidota > Bacteroidia > Bacteroidales > Rikenellaceae > Alistipes. The sequence goes on along the minus strand of JAIEHQ010000084.1, from coordinate 4,901 downwards.
AATTGACCGCCATTTCGAAGAAGGTCATTGCGGCAAGTCCTCCCGTGAGCGCCAGCACGCCCCAGGGAATCGTCGCGGCCAGCACGAGCGTCATGACCGCCTTCTTCAACACCTCCAGCCGCACGATGACTCCACCGTCGCTGTGCACCTTGAGCACGTTGTAGGCCACCGAAGCGATCGGCGCGAAAAATCCCGAAAGCGCGATCGTCCGGAAATAGGGAACGATCGGCATCCACTTCTCCCCCAGCAGCGCCGCGAACATATCGGAGGCGACGACGATAAGCCCGGCCGTCACGGGAAACATGACGAACGCCACGATCATGACCACCTGCCGGTAGCTCTCGGCGAACTTGGCCCGGTCGCCGGCAATGGCCGAGAGGGCCGGAAAAGTGACACTCTGTACCGCCTGCATGGTCGAACCGACGGAGAGATCCTTGAGTTTCTGCGCCTGGTTGAAGAAGCCGAGCCGATCGACCGGATAGAGCTTGCCGACGAAGAGCTGCGAGACATTGTTATACACGGCGGCGATCAGATCCGTCGCCAGCAGCCGCAGGCTGAAAGGGGCCATCGCCCGCAGCGAATGCCAGTCGGCCGCAGCCCGGGGCCGCCATCCGCCCGCCCGCCAGAGCAGCAGCGCCTTGACACCCATCGTCGTGACACGCTGCCCCACCAGGCTCCAGATACCGCAGCCGCCGCAGGCCATGCCGACGGCCACCGCCCCGCCCGCGAAGGTCGAGGCGAAGACGATCTTCGAGAGGGAAGCGAACCGGAAGCGGCGCGTGAAAATAGTATTGGGGATGACGCACAGGGCATTGAGCGGCAGCAGCAGGAACAGCACCGGCGCGATCCGCGTCAGCAGGGCCATGCCGTAGAAACGGGCCACCCAGGGCATCGCCGCCACCAGCGCGGCGTAGAGCGCCAGCGAGACGACGACGTTGAAGCGGAAGACCGCCCCGTAGTCCCGCTCCGAGGGGGCAGGCATGCGGATGAGCGTCTGCGAGAATCCGCTGTCCACCACCACGAGGGCCAGCGCGACCAGAACGGTCGGGATGGCCATGATACCCATGTCGTCGGGTGTCAGCATCCGCAGCACCACGATGCTGACACCGGCCTGCAAAAGCATCGAGGCGATCTTCTCGCCCAGACTCCACGCCACGCTGCTGGCCACCCGCTGCCGAAGTTCTCCGCCCACCTTACGCAACTATTGTTCGTCCTCCGGCCGCAGCCCCTCCTCGCGGGCGCACAGCCGTTCGACGGTCGATATTCCGAGGCAGGAGGCCCCGTGCCGCGAGCCGCAGCTGCCGCCGACCACGGCGATCGGATCTCCGCCGGCCCGCAGCGAAAAGAGGGTCGCCGCTATTTCGGTCTTCTTTCCTATTCTCATAACAGCCTCCTGTTTTTCGTCTCAGCGGCACATCCTGAGCAGCGCCTCCACGCCCAGCCGGTAGGACTCCAGCCCGAAGCCCATGATCGAGCCGCGCACCGCACCGGCCAGCAGCGAGACGTGCCGGAACTCCTCGCGCGCCATGATCGAGGAGATATGCACCTCGACCACAGGCAGGGCGACGGCCGACACCGCATCGCGCAGCGCGACGGAGGTGTGGGTATAACCGCCCGCGTTGAACACCACCCCGTCGCAGGCACCGTCGGCGCGGTGCAGCGCGTCGATCAGCTCGCCCTCGACATTGGACTGGCGATAGAGGAACTCCACCCCGGGATACTCCCGCCGCAGCGCCGCCACATAATCTTCGAAAGTCTCCGTACCGTATATGCCGGGGTCTCTGCGCCCCTGCAGGTTAAGGTTCGGTCCGTTCAGTATCAGAATTTTCATCGTCGTATCGTTTCGGGGTTCCGAAATCCGCCACGCCGCAACCGGAGTCGCACGGACCCCGCCCCGGATGCGGCACACTTCAAAAACCACACAAAGAAAACAATATTTTTTCACTCGGCCTCGCAAAAAGGGAAAAAGCGCACGCCCCGGGCAACAAATCCATCCGGCAGCGGGCGGTTCCCCCCGAAGATTGCCTATCTTTGCCGCATGACTGAATTCGGACTCATCGACACCATCCGCCGCATGTTCGCGGCGATTCCCCGCAACGGATTCGACGGCATCGGCGACGACTGCACGGCTCTGCCGCTCGGCGACGGCTCGTCGCTGGTCTTCACGACCGACCTGCTGGCCGAGAACATCCACTTCCTGCGCAGCGCCACCTCGCCCCGCGAACTGGGCGGCAAGGCGCTGGCGGTAAACCTGAGCGACGTGGCGGCGATGGGCGCACGCCCCGTCGCCACGCTCCTCTCGCTGGCCATTCCGCGCGACCTGCCCGACGGGTGGATCGAAGCCTTCATGGAGGGGTACCGCACCCTCTCGGAACAGCATGCCGTCGGCCTGGTCGGGGGCGACACGACCGCCTCCGACTCGGGACTCGTCATCAACGTCACGGCCATCGGCCGCGTCGCCGACCGCTGCATCAAGCGGCGCAGCGATGCCCTCCCCGGCGACCTGATCGCCGTCGGCGGCCCGCTGGGCGAATCGGGAGCCGGGCTGCAGGATATTCTGGCAGGCCGCTGCGACACCCCGCTGGCCCGCATCCACCGCAACCCGCAGCCGCAGGTCGAGGAGGGAATCTGGCTCGGCAGACGGCCCGAGGTCCACGCCATGATGGACATTTCGGACGGTATCGCCTCCGACCTGCGCCACATCCTCGACCGCTCGGGTGTCGGGGCGCAGATCGACATCGAATCGATCCCCACCTCCGTCGCCGTCGAAACGGCCGTCTCGGGAGGCGAGGACTACAAGCTGCTCTTTACCTTCGCGGCCGAAGCAGCCGACACGCTCGCACGCGATTATGCGACGCGCTTCGACGAAGGGTTCCACGTCATCGGCCGCATTACCCCCGGCGACCGGCTCGAATGGCTCCTCGACGGAGTGCCCCGGCAGGTCGATTGGCAGGGATTCCGCCACTACTGACCCGATGCGGCGGGCACGGACCGCACCATGCCCCTTCTCCGGCCTGGCCGCCTCCCCGCCCGAGACAGAACGAGAGCCGGATTCCGGGAAATTCCCGAAATCCGGCTCTCATCTCTTTCCGCCTGCCCCGAGCCACTCCCGTCGCCCGGCGAGCGCGGCCCCGCCGGTCACTCCTCCACGATATAGACCGTCTCGCCCCGGCGCTGCATCCGGTAGCGTTCGCGCGCGAACCGCTCCAGGCGATCGTCGTAGCGCAGCTCTTCGAGCAGGGCGCTGTCCTGGGCGATCCGCCGGCGGTAACGGTCGCGCTCCCGCTCCAGCGACCGGATGTCGCTTCGGATCCGAATGGCATGCAGCAGGTTGCGCCCCACGACGAACACCGTGAAAGCCACGATGATGCAGGTAACGATCACCCAGAAACGCTTGTCGAGTCGCAGCAGACGCATGAGCGGACGGAGGCTAAGGAATACGCATGTACTTGTGTGTCTGGATCGAAATGTTCCACGCGGGATGCGCCTTGGCATATTCGACCAGCACGGGCATGATACGCTCCGAGGCGCTCCACTCGGGTTGCAGGAAAAGCATGCACTCCCGCTCCACACGGGCGGCGTTCTCCTCGGCCCAGCGCAGGTCCTCCTCCTCCTCGACGATGACCTTCAGCTCATCCGCCCGCCAGAAAGCCTCCGCCAGAGGCGGCTGCCGGCGCTTGGGCGAGAGGCACACCCAGTCGAAATAGCCGCTGAAGGGGTGCGACCCGGAGGTCTCGAGGAAGATCTTCAACCCCCGCTCCTTCAGCGCCGCAGTGAGCGGCCCGAGCGGATAGAGCAGCGGCTCGCCTCCCGTGATGACGATCGCCTGCGCAGCACACGAAGTGGCCCGCCGCACCACCTCGTCGATATGGGTCGGGGGGTAAAGCCGGGGATTCCAGGTATATTTGGCATCGCACCAGCGGCACCCGACGTCGCACCCGCCCAGACGGATGAAGTAAGCCGGTTTGCCGGCGTGGTGGCCCTCCCCCTGAATGGTGTAGAAATCCTCGACGAGCGGCAGCAGACGGCCGCCCTCCAACTGCTCGTAAATCTCCTTTCCGACCATCGGATCACTCGGTTACCACGTAAACATCCTTGAGGTTGCGCCCCAGCTGGTCGTAGTCCAGTCCATAGCCGACGATGAACTCGTTGCCGATATCCATGGCCGGATAGTCGATCGGAATCCGCTGCGAATAGGCCTCGGGCTTGTAGAAGAGCGTACAAATCCGGATGCTGGCGGGATTCTTCCGCCGGAGCGTCTCGACCATGTGGGCGATGCTGCGCCCCGTATCGACGATGTCTTCGACGATGATCACGTCGCGCCCCTCGATATCGCCGTTGAGGCCGATCAGATCGCGCACCTCGCCCGACGAGGAGGTTCCCTCGTAGGAGGCCAGCTTGACGAACGACACCTCGCAGTTGAAGTCGATCCGCTTCATCAGGTCGCTCAGGAACATGAACGAGCCGTTCAGCACCCCGAGGAAGATCGGATTCTTCCGCTCCCGGTAATCGGCGTTGATGCGTGCGGCGACAGCCGATACGGCCTCCGCGATCCGTGCCTCCGGAATCATCACCCGAAAGGTTCTGTCGTGCAATTTTATGAGGTTTTCCATAGAGTGTTTACCGGTTTTATTGTTATTTTTGCAAAAATAAACAAATCGCATCACAATGCCGCATAATCGGGTAGAAAAATATCGCACGCGGGCCAGAGCGATCCGCTGGATCAGGACGCGCACGGCGCATGAGGTACTGATGTTCGTCGCCCTGCTGATGTTGCTGATCGTCATCGTCTCGCGCGACACCTATCTGGGCAGCGCGCCGAAGTCCCCGCACCACGGCCACCACGCGCCGCAAAACAACCTGGGTGCCTACATAGACCCGGTGCGCCACAAGATCTACCG
>JAIEHQ010000083.1 GCA_029065825.1 Alistipes sp. | reverse complement strand
GCCTGCCCCGGGAAGGGAGCCGCACGGGGTGTCTCGCCCCTACCGGAAGTCGATGATCTCGAAACCGGCATACCGCGCCGCATCGAACCTCCGAACCGGCTCCGCCGACTTACCGACCGAAAGGATGGCGATCCGGATCCGATCGCCGTCCACCTCGTAGGTCACGGACGAAGGCAGCGCGCTGGCCGCATCCACCTCCACCAGAATACGCTCGACCACCGATCCGGCACGGCGGGGAGTCATGACCACCTCGACCCGGCCCGCACCGGCATCGCTCGCGGCGAAGTCGTACTCCTCGCCGACGAAATCGAACGCCCGCGTGGGATTGTTCAGCAAGTTGCGCGACGAAAGGTCGGCATGATCGACGACCACCTCACGGCGGGAGGGGTCGATCTCGCGGCGGCACTCGCCGTCGCCATAGACCTCGGCCCGGCCGACCTGCATGTAGTAGCGGTCCCCGTCCACCCGGTAGCGCCCGGCGACGGGACCGCGCTCGGTCGCCACCTCGAAAACGACCTCGTAAGGCTCCAGCTCCCCGAGGGTCGCCGCCAGACGGCGCAGCAGCGACTGCGCCCGCTCCTGGGCTCCGGAGGCGGAGAGGGTCAGCAAAGCCGCCAACAGAAACAACATTCGTTTCATAACCATATCTTATTCTTAATAATGTGTACCGAACGCCGGCATGCAAATTCCGCACCCGGCAGAGCTGCGGCGTACAGGGCATCGTCCGTTCGCGGGTCAGAACAGCCCCAGCTCCTGCAGGCGGGCCTCCAGCGAGGGGAGGTCGTGGAAATAAATGTCGCGCGGCTTCGCCCCCTCCTGACGGCCGACGATGCCGGCCCGCTCGAGCTGCATCATGATGCGCCCCGCGCGGTTGAATCCCACCTCGTAGTTGCGCTGGATCGAGGAGGTCGAGATCGAACCCGTCTCGACGGCGCTGCGCGCGATCTCGGCGAAAAGCGCATCGTAACGCACCGGCTTGCCGCTCTCGCCCTCGCTGCCCAGGCCTGCGGGAGCATCGCCGCCCGACTCGGGCGTGTAGTCCGGCAGCGCGTAGGCCGAGGCATAGCCCTGCTGGCGGGCAATGTAATCGACCACCCGCTCCACATCGGGCGTATCGGCGAAGGCGCACTGCACGCGCGTCAGCTCGCCGTCCTTGGAGATGAGCATGTCGCCGCGCCCGATCAGCTGGTCGGCGCCCGGGCGGTCGATGATCGTCCGCGAGTCGATCATCTGCATCACGCGGAAAGCGATGCGTGAGGGGAAGTTGGCCTTGATCTTGCCCGTGATGACATCGACCGAGGGGCGCTGCGTGGCGATGATGAGGTGGATGCCTATGGCACGCGCCTTCTGCGCCAGACGGGTCACGGGCACCTCTACCTCCTTGGCCGTCATGATCAGGTCGGCGAACTCGTCGATGACCACCACGATATAGGGCAGGAAGCGATGCCCCTTCTGCGGATTGAGGCGGCGGGCCGTGAACTTGTCGTTGTACTCGGCAATATTGCGTGCACCGGCCATCTTACACAGCTCCAGGCGGGTATCCATCTCCGTACAGAGCGAATTGAGCGTATAGACCGCTTTGCGGGGATCGGTCACGATCGCCTCGTCCTCCGACTCCATCTTCGCGAGGAAGTGTTTCTCGATGCGGGCGTAGAGCGAGAACTCGACCATCTTCGGGTCGATCATCACGAACTTCAGTTCGGCCGGATGCTTCTTGTAGAGCAGCGAGGCGATGATGGCGTTCAGACCGACCGACTTGCCCTGGCCCGTCGCACCGGCAACGAGCAGGTGGGGCATGCGGGCCAGATCGAAGACATAGTTGTCGTTCTGGATCGTACGCCCGATGACCACCGGCAGTCCGGCGTTCGACTCCTGGAACTGGCGCGAACGCACGGCCGAGTTCATCGAGACGATCTGCTTGTTGCGGTTGGGCACCTCGATGCCGATGGTCCCCTTGCCCGGAATGGGGGCGATGATGCGGATGCCCGACTCGGCCTTCAGGCTTTGGGCTATGTCGTTCTGCAGGCCCTGTATCTTGGAGATCTTGACTCCCTGGGCCTGCACGATCTCGTAGAGCGTCACCGTCGGTCCGACCGTCGCCTTGATCCGCTGGATCGGAATACCGAAATATTTAAGGGTCTCCTCGATGCGTGTCTTGTTCTCGAAAATCTCCTCGTCGCTGACCTGCGAGTCGGAGGTGTAGTCCTCCAGCAGCGAGACGGGCGGACGCTGGTAGTGGATCAGGTCCTTCAGCGGATCGTACAGATCGGTCCCGATGCTGCGTTCGTCCAGCACCTCGGCCTCATGCGACTCGACCGTCACGACGATCCCGTTTTCCGATTCGGCCGGCTCGTCCGCCATGCGGTCCGGAGTCCCGGCGAAGCCCGAAGCGGCCTCCGCTCCCGGCCAAACCTCCTCCGGCTCCGCGCCGGGCACGGGCACGGCTTCCTCCTCCTCTTCGGAGCGCAGCGGGATCTCGGCGAACCCCTCCTCCCAGCGCTCCTCCTGTAGCGGAGCGCTTCCGGCCGTCGCATCGCCAGCAGCGGCAGGCTCCGGCCCTTCGGCCGGCCGGTCGTCGTCGGCCGAAAGATCGACCTCCGTGAAAATATCCTCCTCGCCGCCCGCCGCCCGCAGGGACGCGGCACGGGAGCGTGCCGGCTGTACCTGCGGCGCAGGCATCCGCCCCGCAGTGTCGCCTCCGGTCGAAATCTCCAGGAAAGGACTCTCCTCCTCTTCCCCGCCAGGTGCCGCAGGCTCCTCTTCCGGACCGTCTGCGGCAGCGGCCGTCTCCTGCGGCTGCCCGGCCTCCTGCTCCCGCCGAGGCTCCTCCGGCTCCGGAGTCTCCTCGTCCGCCTCCTGCCGCGCAGGGGCCTCGGGCCGGGGACGGCCCCGCTCGGCGCCATGGCCGACCGAATGGCGAACGATCTCGACGATCTTCTCGCCGCGATCGACCATCGCATTGCCCGCGGTATTGACCGTATTGATGAAGTTGCGGTTGATGAACACGCCCGTCAGGATCCAGGCTCCCAGCAGCACGATGATCGTGCCGAACGCACCGATCGCACCGGAAAGCAGGCGGGCCATCTCGATACCGAACGCACCGCCCCAGCCGCTTCCGAAGACCTCCCAGCGGCCGCCGCAGGCGAAGCCCAGCGTGAGCGACCCGAGGATCAGCACCAGCAGCGAGCTGAGCACCGAATGATTGACCAGCAGCGGACGCTGGCGGATGATCCGGATGCCGACCATGACCAGAATCAGCGGCAGGATGATACCGAACAGACCGAACGAACGCCCCACCAGGCGCTCGGCCATCCATGCCCCCCACGGACCGCACAGATTCTCCACCTCGTTCTGACCGGCCAGACGCGGATCCTCCCGCACCACACCCGAGACATAGCTCATGTCGGCCCGCCAGTTGAAGTAATAGAACAGAACGGCAGCCGTCAGATACAGACCGGCGAAAAGCAACAGCAACCCGCAGGTCCACCGGATGCTGTCGCGGTTGGACCGGGTCGTTCCCGAGCCGTTTCGGGAGGTATCGCTCTTTTTGACTGCCATAGACGGAATGAATATCGGATAAATCGAACGAAGATACGGATTTTTTCGCAAAGATCAAAAAAGAGGGCCGCTTTGCGGAAAAACCGCGGCACCCGGAGAGCGCCGCAAGCAACAGGGCGGAGCGATACGCCTCCGGCCGTCCGCTCAGCGCATCGCCTTGCGGATCAGGCGTTGCAGGTACTCCTCATCGGCGAAGGTGCGGAAGCGGTACTGCGCAGCAGCTTCCCGCCCGGCACGCAGGCCATGAAGGTCGAGCAGCTCCCCCACCCGCCGGCCGACAGCCGGAGCGGGATCGATTACCGCCACCTCCCGGTCGCCGATCGCCCGCCGCAACGCAGGCATCAGGAAGGGATAGTGCGTGCATCCGAGCACGATCTGATCGGCCCCTGCGGCGATCATCGGCTCCAGTACCCGGGCGACGGCGGCCAGCGCCTCCGGCGTATCCTCGCGGTTCTCCTCAACCAGTTCGACGAACCCTTCGCCGACGGCCGCAAGAACCCGTATGTTCTCCCCGTAGCGGGCCGCCGTGCGGCGGAACAGCTCCCCGTCCAGACTGCGGGCCGTGGCCAGCACGCCGACCACCCCGCTGCGCGTATGCAGGCAGGCAGGCTTCACGGCCGGCTCCATCCCGACGATGGGAATGCCGCGGTATTTCTCCCGCAGGAAGCCGATCGCCGCAGCGGTCGCCGTGTTGCAGGCAACCACCACCATCTTGCACCCTTCGGCCACCAGCGAACCGACCGCCTCGTCGGCCAGCCGGCACACCTCCCCGGCCGGACGGGCCCCGTAGGGACAGTTCTTGCCGTCGCCCAGGAAAACGAGCGATTCGCCGGGATGCTGCCGGCGGATTTCGCGCCACACGGTCAGGCCGCCTAACCCCGAATCGTACACGCCTATGGGCCGATCGTCGCCTCTCATCGCAGCGCCTCCCCGATTCGTTCCACAATCCGTTCGTCGCTCAGCGCGTCGCCATCGACTGTCAGGCGCGCCTGCAGGTAGAAAGGCTCCCGCTCCGCAATATTCGCGGTCATGAAGGCGACCAGCTCCTCGTCGGAAAGCCCCCGCAGCTTGGGACGTTTCCACCGCCCGTGGGGACTCAGCCGGGCGGCGATCCGTTCGGCCGAACGGCGTACGTAAACAGTCGTTCCCGCACCGTTCATCAAGGCCATGTTGTCCCGCCACACGGGAGCGCCGCCGCCGGTCGAGACCACCAGATCCTCTCCCGTGCCGATCAGCGACTCCAGCACTTCGCGCTCGCGGCGGCGGAAATACTCCTCGCCTTCGTAACGGAAAATATCGTATATCTCGGCACCTTCGCTCTGCTCAATCTGCCGGTCGGTATCGACCAGCCGGCAGCCGAGCCGCCGGGCCAGCCGCTTTCCGAGGCTCGTTTTCCCGCAGCCCATATACCCGATCAGAAAGACGATCATACCGCGCACACCGCTAAAAAAGGTTCAGCTGTTCGGTCTCATCCTCCTCTGCGGAAGAGACGACGTTCCCGTCCGTCTCCGGCATTCTCCCCTGCGGCCGCTCCACCGCAGCACCGGCGGCCGGCTCTCCGGATTCCGGCGCGGAAGACTCCTCCTCCGGCTCGGGTGCCGGTTCGACAAAGGCCGCCTCCGCGATCCGGTAGGTCGAAAGGCGCTTGCCCTTGGCCCGGTGGCTCTTGACTCCGATGAAGGTATCGACCTCTACCGACTCCTCGGCCCGCGAGGCATGCGCTCCGCCGAACACGAGCCGCAGCCGGCTTCCGGGAGTCTCCGAGATGGCGACGAATTCCGACTCCTCGTCGAGGAAGGGCTGCATCTTCTCGCTCCGCTCGGCACAGAAACGTTTCAGATAGTGGTAGTTCTGCGTCCGGTCGAAATAGACCACCGCATAAACCGCCTCGGGCCGATAGCGCGAGACGCGGACCGTATCGTCCGGGAAATGCTGCGTCAGGTCGTAATTCGTGATGTAGTAGAGGTTCCGGGCCGTCCAGACGATCAGCCGGTCGTCGCCCTGGAACTCGCCGAGCAGTTCGCCCCGGCCGTCGGCATTGAGCCGACGCACGTCCTCGTCGTACCAGATCTGCTGCCCGCCCAGGGTCGAGGCACCCCGCTCCTTCAGGACGATCTTGTGGATGCCGTAGCGGGAGAAGAGGTTTCCCTGGCTCTGGCGGCCCTTGATCGCGATGGTCGAGAAGTCGAGATCGACGATGACTTTCTTCAGGCGCGGACGGGGCTTGAAATAGATCTTCAACACCTCGGCCTCGCCGTTGGGATTGACCGACATGTAGAGTATCTCGCTGCGGGGGTCGCCCTTGGTGATGTTGTACTCCTTGTCGCGCGTGATCCCCTTGATCGCGCAGCGCTTCATCAGGATCGGTCCGTTCTTGCCGTCGCGGTAGAGCACGTTGTAGATCGTCCGCTCGTCGTTGCGCTTGAACACGCCGATGTAAAGGATGTTCTTGTCGAAGAAGGCCTTGTCGCTTACCTTCGTGATGACGTAACGGCCGTCGCGGGTAAAGACGATCACGTCGTCGATGTCCGAGCAGTCG
>JAIEHQ010000082.1 GCA_029065825.1 Alistipes sp. | reverse complement strand
CTCGATCCGCCACATCGTGGTCGATACCGAGACGGATGCCCTGCTGCTCGAAAACTCCCTGATCAAGACCCTCCAGCCCCGCTACAACATCCTGCTCAAGGACGACAAGAGCTACCCCTGGATCGTCGTGCGGCGCGAACCCTTTCCCCGCGTACAATCGACCCGGCAGCTCCAGCGCGACGGCTCGCAATACTTCGGACCCTACGGCTCGGTCTCGATGCAGCGCAGCATCCTGGAGTTCCTCCGCGAAGTGATCCCGCTGCGCACCTGCTCGCTCAACCTCTCGCCCGAGGCCATCGCCCGGGGGCGCTATTCGGTCTGCCTCCAGTACCATCTGGGCAACTGCAAGGGTCCCTGCGTCGGCGCACAGAGCGCAGAAGAGTACGGGGCGATGATCGACATGACCGTCGCGATCCTCAAGGGCGACCTGCGTCCGGTGCGCAGCCACCTCGAACAGGAGATGGCGCGGGCGGCCGAAGAGCTTCGCTTCGAAGCGGCCCAGCGCTACAAGTGCCGCATCGACGCACTGGACAACTATTCGAGCCGTTCGGTCATCGTCAGCGCCCGGATCGTCGATGTCGATGTCTTCTCGCTGCTGCTCGAAGACGAGGCGGCCTACTGCAACTTCCTGCGCATCCGCCACGGCTCGATCGTCGGGGTCCACACCGTGCGCCTTTCGACAGGCATCGCCACCGACCCGGCCGAGATCCTCACGCGCGCCATCCAGCATATCGTCGAGACGGTAGCCGGAACCCTCGCCCGCGAGGTCGTCGTCCCCCACCAGCCCTCGGCCGCAACACTCTTCGACGGCACCGTCTTTACCGTCCCCAAGCGGGGCGAGAAGGCCGAGCTGCTGGAGTTCTCGCTACGCAGCGCCCGCATCTACCGCGCCGAGCAGCTGAAGAACCTCGAAATAAAGAACCCGGAGCGCCACACCGAACGGCTCATGACCGCCATGCAGCGGGAGCTGCACCTCGACCGTCCGCCGCGCCATATCGAATGTTTCGACAACTCCAACCTGCAGGGGACTCATCCGGTCGCCTCGTGCGTCGTCTTCCGCGACGGGAAACCCTCGCGCAAGGAGTACCGCCACTTCAACGTCAAGACCGTCGTCGGTGCGGACGACTTCGCCTCGATGCGCGAGATCGTACGCCGGCGTTACAGCCGCCTGCTCGACGAGGGGGCCGAGCTGCCCGACCTCATTATCGTCGATGGCGGCAAGGGGCAGCTGTCGAGCGCCTACGGGGTGCTCTGCGAGCTGGGCATCGAGGGGCGCGTGCCCATCGTGGGACTGGCCAAGCGGATCGAGGAGATCTTCTTCCCGGGCGATCCCGACCCCTACTACCTCAGCCGCACGGGCGAGCCGCTCAAGGTGGTCTGCCACCTGCGCGACGAGGCCCACCGGTTCGGCATCACCTTCCACCGGCAGAAGCGGAGCAAGGCATTCATCCGCAGCGAACTGGATTCGATAGCGGGCATCGGACCCAAGACGGTCGAGCTGCTGCTGCGCCACTTCCGCACCGTAGAGAAGATCCGCACGGCCCCCGCCGAGGAGATCGCCGGCCTGGTAGGTCCGGCCAAAGCCGCCAGACTGCTCGCCCACTTCGGCCGCCAGCCGGAATAGGCAGCCGGAGGGGCGGCCCCGAAGCCGTCAGGAACGCCCGCGCGGAGGGTTTGCCAGCTCGATCGCCTCCTTGCCCGTCATGTGTTCGACCTCGATCGCCACCAGGTGCAGACGGTCGCCGTCCTTCTCGATCTCCCTGCGCAGCCCCTGCGGGTCGCCCGGAGCATACTTCGCCCCCAGCATCTCCAGGGCCGCACGCCTTTCGTCGCCATCGGTCACGATGCGGGCTCTCCCGAAAACGATCACGCTCCGGAAATAGGTCGTAAACTCGGCCGGAACGATGCGGTCCTGCTCGACGACACAGAAAGAGACCTTCTCGTTCCGCGCGAGCGCATCAATCTTGTGTCCCGCCTTCGCACTGTGAAAATAGATCCGTCCGCCTGTGAAAACATAGCTTACGGGGACCGCATAAGGATAACCGTCGTCCCCGGCGAGTGCCAGGGTTCCGCAGGTCATTTTCCGGAGGATCGCCTCGCTCTCCTCCGGGTCCAGCAGCTGCCGCCGCCGGCGCATCTCTCTGAACATATAGCAACAATAAGTTTCGGCAACCGGATACGACCCGAGAGCCCGTCGGGTTCAGGAC